>JAEDLA010000007.1 GCA_016295545.1 Oscillospiraceae bacterium
ATTGTTCTTTTCGTTGATTATCTCATGGCGCATACCGTCAAAAAGTCTGTGTGAAATGCTTTCGTAGCCTGCCTTTTCAAGCAGCTCCATAGCCTTGAAGAACTTCTTTTCAGTCAGCATACAGGGATCGTCCTTTCCTGAGAGAAAGCGAATGGGAAGATGAGGATTTTCAACCTTCCAGCCGCTTTTGCTGTAAGTTTCCTTTAACAGATAAAGAAGTCCCTCGTAGCCGTTGAGAGTATAAATATAGTTACACATAGGATCACTGTTGAGCTTTTTCACAACCTCAGAATCACTGCATATCCATGCGTGTTCAAGGTTTTCACGGGCAAATTTTTTATTGAACAGCTCATTCATACAGCTGTCTATTTTTTTGCTTCTGTAGCGGCTGCCAAGCTTTTTGGACATTCCGGAATGAATGCTTCTTATAAAACCGGAAAAACGGCTGAAGCAGGGGCAGCCGGCGATAATAAGTCCGTTCAGCTCGGTGTCGTGTTCCTTGATGAAGCACCTTGCGCCAAGTGAACCCATGCTGTGACCGAACATGAAATAGGGAACGTCGGAGAAATTTTTCTTTGCTATTGCGGTAAGCTGAGCGATATCGGCAACATATCCCTTGCCGCCGTTTTTATACATAAAGCCGATGTCGTCCGGCTGACAGATGCTTTTTCCGTGACCTCTGTTGTCGTGTATAACCGTAATGAAGCCTTCGCTGGCAAGGTAGTCCATAAATGGAAAATAGCGTTCCTTGTACTCGCACATACCATGAACCAGCTGGACAATGCCGTTTATATTGCCGGAGGGAATGGCAGCTACTGCACTAATGGGCAGACCGTCAAATTCCGAATCGAAATCAAGCTCTTTAATATCTGCATTCAGCATAGAGAACCTCCTTAACAGATTTTGTCAGAGTGCCTGCTGACGCTGATTTTCCACATACAGATGTAATAATGTAAAATCAGCGTCATTGGCACAGCAATTAATCAGCAATGTACTCACTGAATTTGTCGAAAAACTCCTTAACGCCGTGTTCTCCGTAAATTGCGTCAGAGCTGATAATAGCTCCTGAATATTCTCCGTTAAGGAAGATGTAATAGCTGTCTGAGCCTGTATCGCAAAGCTCAGCAAGCAGGTTGCCGGAGCCGTCATTGGTATGAAATTCTGCACTGAGCACCGTATCTTTCAGCTCAGGAGAAGCCTCAGTATCCACCTCAGTAAATTCCATATAGGAAATGGAATTGTAGAAGTTGGTGAATGCCTCGTACTGCTCTGTATCGGCGGCTGTGAATGAAGCTTCACCGCATTTTACGGTGCTGTTCTCCATGTCAATATCAAATGAAAGGGGAGTACCCTCAAAATTAATATCAAGTCCGTCAAGGTTTGCAAGTCCGAAGTCGCAGAAACGGCCTGACAGCAGGTCCATAGCGGTATAATCGATAAAGTCGGAGTCAAAGGCGGAGTAAGCAGCAACAGTCCGTGTAGCTTCGTCAAGGACGTAAACATAATCGGAATTTTTTTCGCCGTTGAAGCTGTAAAGGAACTTGCTTACATTGCCGTTCTGTTCGGTTATGATAAGCTCTGCATGAGGCTTGTCGAAGCCGTATTTTGAGTAGTCCTCAAGATTTTCCTCAAAGAATTCCTGTGCTTCCAGCTTGGTGATGATCGTCACCATTGAAGAACATTTTGTGCCGCTGGTGGTAAGATGCGAATATTCATCTGAAAGAGACCATGTTCCGGTATCGTTGCTGTAGGTAATGTCAAAGGCAGTTTCGCCGTCACGTATAAGCTGTATCTCATCAAGGGAATAGGAGCTTACATTAAGCAGGTAACGGTCTTTCAGGAGAAATCTGTTTGCTTTGAATGCACTTCCGGAGCTTGAATCAATAGCATATACCTTGCTTTTGTTACCGGTCATAACATAGTAGGTATCACCTGTAGGACTGGCATTTCCTACATAAAGCTTGTATTCCTCTGAACCGTCAGAAGCTGTTATTACAGTCGGATTATCGAGTCCGTATTCCGTCTTTTTGGAATCAGTGGCTTCACCGTAGTCCTTTTCAGCCGTAAGAGCGCAGAGATATGTGCATATTCCCTGAAGATAGCTGGCATTCATCTTGAAATCCGGATCAGCTGAAGCCCATTTCCCCTCAGTCTGAACAGCATGGTATGTACCGTCCTCAAGCTCAAGGGTGAGGTCGGTGATGCTGTCCGAATCAAAGCTGAAAAGCTGGTAATCAGCAGCTCTGTCAGCAGCCTCCTGATTGTTCCGGTCATGCTTTCCTTTGGCAATGAAAAAAGCGGTAAGAGAACCGGCAGCAAGTACAGCCAGAACGATAAGGGCGATAATCATTTTTTTCATCAGGAATGTCTCCTTTTAAGCCATACAATAACTCCAACTGCGGCAAGGCAGAAAGGAACTATGGTAAATATTTTCATAACATTTTCAGCATGGTCTGCGTTATCAAAGGACATATAGTCGTAAGAGGAGATTTTGCTGCCGATATTCATTTCGTAGTCGCTGTTGAAAAGCCAGATAAGGCTGTTCTGAACAAGCTGCTGAGAAACAGCACAGGAAAGAGTGATAGCTTCACTGTCAAGAACGTCAGTAGTACCGATAGCTATAATTTTTGAACCTGTCTGCTTGTTAAATGAGTAGCAGCCCATTGAAAGAAGCTGACCGCTGAGAGATTCTGCTTTTTCGGCAGTGTCCTTGTTTCCGCCGAAAGGAACGCTTTGTGCAGTATAGCTGTATTCGCCTGTAATGGAGTTGATAGTGGACATATTGTCAATAATGCTTGTTTTTTCAATAAATTCAGAATCAGCGTCAAAGAAAGTGAATGTTCGGCTGTTAGAGATTCCTCCCACAAGACCTTCACTTGAAATAAGAGAGTTGATAGCAGTTGTCAGGTCAACGGTGTATTCCTCTGTAACCTGAGGATAATCCACACGGAGTATTCTCGGATCTGATTCGCCTTCATTGTTGTTGAGAATATATTCAGGATTTGATTCTTCAACAACATTGTACTGCATCTCAATCTCATACTGTTCCAGAATATCTTCAATATTGGTGAAAATCACATCACTGTCGGTTGGAGCCATAAAGAATGCGATTGCTCCGCCGTCCCCGGCAAATTCCATAAGCTTTTCCTTTTCGTCATCAGTGATATCAGTCTGAGGACCGGCAAGGAATACGATAGCAGTATCGTCGGGAACCTTTTCTGCCTTGCTGAGGTCAAGTTCTTCGGCAACATAGTTGTTGGTGGACTTTAAAATCTCTGCAAAGGTAGCATAGTTGTCATTAATAGTCTTTTCGCCGTGACCGGTAAGGAAGTAGATAACCGGCAGCTTTCCGTTTGTAACGATTCTGATGGCTCCGGCGATAAGCTCCTCACCTGAGTAGCTTGAAATTTTATTGTTTTCGTACTGGAAAACAGAACCGGCAAGAACTCTTTTAATAGTATCGCCGCATTTTACAACAATATCACCGTCGCTTATGCCGATAGTGCCGTTGGGATCAAGCTTGTTTACAAGTTCGGGGCTTTCATCGGGAAGTGTGCTGGAAAGACTGATATTGTCATATTCCGAAAGCTGCATAAGAGTGTGGTACAGAGGGAGCAGCTCGGAGGTATCACGAAGCTCCTCCATATCATACATAAAGTAAATTTCTATCTGCTTATCCTTGTTTTCCTCAACAAGCTGAGTAGTTGTGTCCGAAAGGGAGTACATTCCTCCGGGAGTCATATCGATATTTTTATCGAAGTAATTGGCAATAATATTTATGGGCACAGCAATAACAAGAACAAGAAGTGCCGCAATAAAGGCAACTACTCCGGAAAAGTTGAATTTACGCTTCTTCATCAGAATTACCCCCTTTTCCAGCGTCTTTTTTCAATTGAGATGACCGTCCATGCAATAACAACGGCAATTGCCGATATGAAGAAAACTATATCGGAAAGACGCATGAGTCCCTGAGAGAAATAAGCAAATTTAGGCTGTGCTGAGAAAGCGTAGAGAACAGACTGAACAGCCGGAAACTGAGCGATAAAGTCAGTGCCGGACAGGTCGTCGATAAACATTACAGCAAGCATTGCAATTTCACCTAAAATAGCAGCAATAATGGAGTTTTCCGTAAAGGAGGAGATAAGCATACCAATAGCGATACACATACAGCCCCAGAGGAAGAATCCGATATAAGCACAGATAAGCTGTGAAACAACAACCTGACCGTTAAGAGCCGTAACAATAGGAAAGAGCGCAGAACCGGCAATCATAAAGAGAAAGACTGTAGCAGTTGCAAGGAATTTTCCCATAACGATTTTAAAAACGTTTATCGGCGAGGTCATAAGAAGCACTTCTGTGCCGAACTTTCTCTCATCGGCGTAGGAACGCATGGTAAGAACCGGGATAAGGAAAACGAAATAGAAAATAACTGAGTAGAAATTTGATGCAAAGGAGAACTGGTAGGTGCTGGAGTCAATTTTTGCAATAGCCGCATTGAAAACAAAGGTAAAAATCAACATGAAAGCAGCTGCAATGACGTATGCAAAAGGTGTATAGAAGTAGGACTGAAGCTCTTTTTTGTAAATTGAAAACATTACTGCTCCTCCTTTCGGTTTTCGCTGTCAGAACCGGTATCTCCGGCAGTCATTTCCTCCACCAGGTCGTGGAGAGAGGAGCGGTTAGACGGCTGATTTACAAGCTTGATAAATACGTCCTCAAGATTAGGCTTTTCGGTAAATATTTCAAGAAGCTTTATGTTATTTGCGATAAGTGCAGACATAACATCATTTCGTACAGTATCAGCGTCACCGTCAAGCTGTATTCTGAATATGTATGTGCTTTCGCCCTCCGGAGTGACCTGAACGATATGCTTTACGCCGCTGACAGCACGAATGACGGAGGTGATGTGCTCCTGCTTTCCGGATATTTTTGCATTGAGAATAAGCCTGTCCTTAAAGGAGCTTTCGAGGTTTGCGATAGTATCGATAGCCTTTATCTCACCCTTGTTTATGATGATAACTCTGTCGCAGACTGCGCTTATTTCACTGAGAATATGGGAGCTGAAAATGACGGAGTGCTCTTTCTTTAAATCGGAAATAATATTGCGGACTTCGATTACCTGATTGGGATCAAGACCAACAGTAGGCTCGTCCAGAATAAGGAACTTAGGATTGCCCAGAAGTGCCTGAGCAAAGCCAACACGCTGTTTGTAGCCCTTTGAAAGGTTTTTGATGAGACGTGAGCTGACATCTGTGATTTTCAGCAGCTCAGTAACTCTGTTTATCTCCTTTTTGCGTTCGGAGTGGGGGATTCTTTTAAGACCGGCACAGAAGCTGAGATACTCCTTTACTTTCATATCCGGATAAACAGGAGGTATCTCGGGGAGGTATCCGATATTCTGCTTAGCCCTGACAGGCTCCTGTGAAATGTCAACACCGCAGATGCTGACGCTGCCGCTTGTCATAGGCAGATAACCGGCGATCATGTTCATGGTTGTTGATTTTCCGGCACCGTTGGGACCGAGAAAACCGAGAATCTCATTATCGTTTATCTCGAAGCTGATGTGGTTAACAGCTCTGTTGCTGCCATAATACTTCGTAAGATTTTCAATTTTAATCATGAGCTTCTCCTTTCTGAAAAAAATTAGACAGGATAAGAGCAGGTTCAGCTGAACGTACTCTGAAATAATACCCGTCCGGCAGTTATATTATAAATAATGTAGTCAGGCAGCTCTGAAATACTGCTGACCGATAATCACACTGTTTTATTATCTCAAAATTTAATTAACGCAGTATTAACGAATAATGAATAAACTGTTAAATGACATAAGTGCGAAGAAAATGCCTGAAACTGCCTTATGGTAAATTACTTGTAAATAATACAGATATACTGTGTGGATTTTGTGAAAGTTCATTGTAAATCGAATGAATATTTGGGATTAAAATAAAAAATAAAGAGGAATTCACATAAATTTAATTATTATTTTCGCTGACGAAAGAGGGGTATGGACAAAATTGACAAAAAGCATTTACCCTCTATGTGCATTGCGACAAAAAAATTTAAATCCGAAGCCAAAAATCTGTAAAGCTGTTGACAATGAGCAAAAAGAAGATTATAATAAAGTTGAAAATAGTTTGAGAGTTGTGTGGCGGTATTGTGAAACGCTGCATACTGCACGAGGTATTTTCTCACACACTTCCGCCGTTTTTATAAAGTATCTGGCGGAATTATTCTTATTTTTTTATTTTTAAATTTTATTCTAAACGAGAGGGGTAATTTCTTATGATAAGTAAGAAGAACAAGGCATTAGCAGCCGGAATTCTCGCTGCTGCTATGTCTGCAACTTCTGTTCTCCCGTCATTCGCTTCTGCTGCTACTGAGCAGAGCAAGGAGACAGCAAGAGATTATGCTGAGTGGTTCAGCTCACTCTATGATGACGTTATCACTAACGGTCAGGAAAACGGCTACCTCAGCAAGAACACAAATGGTTCAGGTTCCTTTGGTATTCCTTATCACGCAGTAGAAACACTCGTTGTTGAGGCTCCTGACTATGGTCACGAGACTACTTCCGAGGCTATGTCCTACATCGTATGGCTCGCTTCTATGAGAGAAGTTCTCGGTCAGAACAGCGACAAGGTTGAGGCTAAGTCCGGTGAGATCGCTAAGGCATGGAAAACTCTTGAAGCTATGATTCCCGGCTGGTCTAAGGCTTCATCAGCAACCGTAAACTACAGCTCAATCTGGAAGCAGGATAGATTAAAGGCTGATACAGCTTACGAGCTTGACACTCCTCAGGAGTATCCTACACAGAATACAGGTACTGACGCAGTTAACCCGTTCTACAAGAAGTTTGCAAGTGCATATTCAAGTGATCCCGGTTACTACCTTATGCACTGGCTCGCTGACGTTGATGACTGGTATGGCTATGGCGGCGGCAGCGGCAAATTTACATTTATCAATACATTCCAGAGAGGTGAGCAGGAGTCCTGTTTCGAGACCGTTCCTCATCCCTGCATAGAAGAACTTAAATACGGTAACTCTGACGGTATCAAGGGTATCTTCAATGGTCCTAATGTTGCTGCTCAGTATGCATTTACAAACGCTCCTGACGCTGAAGACCGTGCTATCCAGGCTGTTTACTTTGCAAACAGATGGGGCGTTAACACAGGTGAGGTTTCCGCTCTTGCAGGTAAAATGGGTGACCAGTGCCGTAACAATATGTTCGATAAGTACTACAAGGTTATCGGCTGTCAGGATATCAATCAGGAATCTACAAGTGAATCCAATACTCTTAAGAGCCAGCACTACCTCATGTCATGGTATACTTCATGGGGCGGAGCTCTCGACGGTACATGGGCTTGGCAGATCGGCTGCTCACACTCACACGAGTTCTATCAGAATCCTCTTGCTGCATACGGTCTCCTTTATGATTCAAAGATCAATGCCGGCATGAAGGCTGAGGGCGCTACAAAGGACTACGAGGAATCACTCAAGAGACAGATCGAGATGTATCTCTGGCTCCAGTCTGCTAATGGTCCTATCGCTGGTGGTTGTACAAACTCCTACAGAGGACGTTACGAGAAGTATCCGGCTGGTGCTTCCACATTCTATGATATGATTTATGTTGAGCACCCTGTTTATGCTGACCCGGGTTCAAACCACTGGATCGGTAACCAGGTATGGGCTGTTCAGCGTCTTGCAGAGCTTTACTATGAAGTTAAGACAAACGGCGATTCTTCCAACATGAAGTTCGGCGGACTTTCACTTGAGGAAGCTCTTGATACAATCCTTTCAAGATGGGTTGGCTGGTTCATTGAGAATACTCAGTTCGATGTTGATATCGAAGGCAAGCACATGGATTACGCTATTCCTGCAAGTCTTGACTGGTCAGGTCAGCCTGCATCATGGGATGCAAGCACAACATACAGTCCATCAGCTAATTCCGGCCTTACCTGTGAAATCACAGCTTATGGTCAGTCAGACGTTGGATGTGTATCTTCACTCTGTAATACACTTATCTACTACGCTGCTGCTAATAAGGTTGACGCTTCTGCTGCTTCTAAGGAAGATACTTCCAGCACAGCTGCTCAGGGCCTCTACCTTGCTAACAAGCTCCTCAGCGCTCAGTGGGACAATGCTCGTGATGATATCGGTATTTCTTATACTGAGACTAACGGCAGCCTTAAGAGAGTATTTGAGCAGAAGGTTTATATCCCCAGCACTTACAGCGGAACAATGCCTGACGGAAGCAAGCTCCTGCCTTGCAACGACAAGAATGATGAGTCTTCATGGCCTAATACATTCTCCTCAATCCGTACAAACTACGAAAAGGATCCTATGTATCAGGATCTCAAGGCTTACTATGATGCAAACGGCAATACAGACGGCTGGGAGTTCAAGCTCCACAGATTCTGGCACGCTGGCGATGCTGTAATGTCTTATGGTACAATGGCACTTCTCTATCCTGATGTTAAGCCTATGGGTGCAGAAGAAGATACAAGCGAGGATCTTAAGGTAACACTCTGGGGTGACGCTGACGTTGACGGCAAGGTTGGTATTTCTGACGTTGTTAAGGTAATGATGTACGTTGCTAACAAGGAAGCTAACCCGATTACTCCTCAGGGACTTATAAACGCTGACGTTTATGAGAATGGTGACGGTGTATTCGTTTCTGATGCACTTTCAATTCAGAAGAAGATCGCTCAGATCATTGATGAACTTCCTGAGTCATACAAGAGCTGATTTACTGAATAAGTAATTTTAGGAGGACGATATTCGTCCTCCTGTTTTTATTATTTCGGGAGGATATATATGAATATACAGATTTTCGGCACGAAAAAAAGCTTCGACAGCAAAAAGGCGGAAAGATTTTTCAAGGAGCGTAATATAAAATTTCAGTTTATCGACATGAAAGAAAAGGGCATGAGCCGTGGTGAGTTTAACAGCGTAAAGTCGGCACTTGGCGGTATTAATGAGATGATTGATGAAAAGTGCAGGGACAAGGAGCTGATTACTCTCATGAAATATCTGACTGCGGAGGATATGGAGGAAAAGCTATTTGAAAATCAGCATGCACTGATTCTTCCAATAGTCCGGAACGGTAAAAAAGCCACAATTGGCTATAAACCGGATATCTGGGAGAAATGGGAATAAAGGCTGACTGAAAAAGGAATTGCAAAAATAAAACGGCGATGTTTCCGAACACCGCCGTTTTGCATTTAAACAATTTCATAATTTTTAACCGAAAACTACCATTGGATCAATGTAGCTTCCGTTGTGCATGATTTCAATATGCAGATGAGGAGAAAGAGAGCTTTCAATATCAGCAGTATCACCAGTAACACCTATAACATTTCCGCTTGCAAGAACATCACCTTTCTGCACGGACAAATCCTTGCCAAGACCGCAGTACTTAGTGATATAGCCGTTGTGGTGGTCGATTACAACAGTTGTCCCCCATAGAGGATCATCGTTTACAGCAGTGACCTCCCCCGGAGAAACTGCGTAGACCTCAGTGCCGGTTTCAGCGGCAATATCCGTTCCGTTGTGAGTCTGCCACGAACCTGTTGTTTCATTTTTTACAAGCTCTGTGCCGCTGAAAGGATTAATAATTCCGCTCATGTCGGCAAGGGGAGCCGATACATTTTCCAGCTTCTGCTCCGCAGTATCTGATGTATCATTTTGTGCGACAGCAGCTTCAGCAGGCGGCTCGTCCACAACAATATCAGCTGCCGGAATGGGAGCGGCAGTTGTGATACGGACAACAGTAGTCATTACAGCGGTACTTTTGGTTTCAGCGGCAGTCGTAACTGCTTTGGGAATATCGGTATATTTTCTGTCCACTGCTTCTTCTGAAAGGCTGTTCTGACTTGCAGTAAGCTCGCTGTCCTTTAATATTTTTTCTCCCTGATTATAGGCAAAAAAGCAGGCGGAACCTATCATAAGCGCACTGATTCCCAGCGCTGCATAAAAGCCCTTTGTGCCTTTGCCTGATCCGTTATCTGAAAATATATTTTTTTTCACGTATAACACCTCCGCTTATATTTTTAACGGATAAAATGGAATTATACGAAAAAACTTGAAAAGGAGAAAATATTTTGAAAAAGTGATTATTTCAGCATATCGTCAAGTGAATAGTCTTTTACCGGAAAAAGCTCCGGCAGCTCAGGAAAGAGAACTGTAATCCTTTCGGGAGAGCCGATAAGCAGCAACTTTTCCTTTCTCGGCAGTTTTTTGATTCGCCATTCCAGCTTTGAAGCTGTACTCCTGTCGGGAGCAGTCCACAGAGCTTCAAGTGACTCTGCCTTGTGAGACTTCGTAAACTTTGCACATCTTTCCGAACGGGAGAAATGCTCTTTCATTCGGCGTGAAATATCGGCGGTAATGCCTGTGTAAAGCATTCCGCCGGTACATTTAATTATGTAAATATAATACATTATTTCTGCTTTATGCGGAAGCTGCTGTTCCTGATTTTTGTAATGTCAGCATTGTCGGAGCGGCGGCTTCTTTGTTTTTTTGCAGGTCTTTCAGGCTTCTTTTCTTCCTCGTCATTAAGTCTCATAGTAAGGGAGATTCTTTTTTTCTTCACGTCCACGTCAAGAACACGAACCTTTACCACATCATTTACCTTTACAGCTTCAAGGGGGTGCTTGATGAAACGGCTACAAATCTGTGAAATATGAACAAGTCCGTCCTCGTGAACACCAATATCCACAAAAACACCGAAATCGATAATATTTCTTACAGTACCAACAAGCTCCATACCGGGTTTCAGGTCTTTGATTTCCATAACATCACCGCTTCTGAGCAGCGGAGGAGGAAGCTCGTCTCTCAGGTCACGTCCCGGCTTTTTGAGCTCGGAGATAATGTCAGTGAGGGTAGGAACGCCTATATTCAGGGATTTGCTGATATTTTCAATTCCTATGTTCTCAGCCTTGCCGTCAATGTCCTTAGCTCCGCCACTGGAAATATCAGCAAGAGTAAATCCGCACTCGCTGAGCAGAGATGAAGCGGCTTCGTAGCTTTCAGGGTGAACGGCAGTATTATCAAGAGGATTCACGCCGTCACGAACTCTCAGGAAGCCTGCGCACTGTTCAAAAGCCTTTTTGCCCAGCTTCGGGACTTTAAGGAGCTGTTTTCTGTCAGTAAATCTGCCGTTTTCTTCACGATAAGCAACAATATTTTTGGCTACTGAAGCATTAACTCCTGAAATATAGGACAGCAGTGAGTGAGAAGCTGTATTCAGGTCAACGCCAACGGAGTTAACGCAGTCCTCAACAACGCCGGAAAGAGCCTCATTCATGCGGTTCTGCGGCATATCGTGCTGATACTGACCAACGCCGATAGCTTTTGGATCAATTTTAACAAGCTCCGCAAGGGGATCCTGTAAACGCCGTGCAATGGAAACAGCACTTCTCAGGGAAACATCATATTCAGGGAACTCCTCAGCCGCAAGCTTAGAAGCGGAATAAACAGAAGCACCGGCTTCGCTGACAACCATGTAGCTGACCTTTTCAGGGATTTCCTTTATCAGCTCAGCAACAAAGGCTTCGCTTTCACGGGAGGCAGTACCGTTTCCGATTGAAATTGTGGTAACGCCGTACTTTTTAATAAGTGCGGTCAGCTTTTTCTTTGCCTCGTCTGTTTTATTCTGGGGAGGTGTAGGATATACAACCGTTGTGTCCAGAACCTTTCCTGTAGCGTCTATAACAGCAATTTTACAGCCTGTTCTGTAAGCCGGATCAAGACCGAGAATAATGCTGTTTTTCAAAGGAGCCTGCAATAAAAGCTGTCTCAGATTTGAAGCGAAAACCTTTATTGCCTGTTCAGCGGCATTTGCTGAAAGTTCCGAACGAATTTCACGTTCAATTGAAGGGAAAATAAGTCTCTTGTAGCTGTCAGCGGCGGCTTCACGGATAATTTCAGCGCAGGCTGAATCATTGACTGCATATTTATGCATAATAAGTCCGGCAGCGCTTGTTTCGTCAAGCTCAAGGGAGACTTTCAGGAATCCCTCCTTTTCGCCTCTGTCAAGGGCAAGAACACGGTGGTGAGCAATTTTGTCAACAGGCTCGGAGTAGTCGTAGTAATTGGTGTAAACGCTTTCAGCTTCCTCGTCAGCAGCCTTTGAGACAAGCTTGCCCTCACGGTTTGCCAGTGCTCTCAGCTTCTTGCGTATCTCAGCGTCATCGGACATATTCTCAGCAATAATGTCCATAGCTCCCTGAATTGCAGTTTTAGCGTCAGGAACATTTTTCTCCTCGTTAACAAAAGCGGCAGCTTCTGCCTCGGGATCGGTTGCTTTATCCTGAGCCATAATAAGCTCTGCGAGAGGTTCAAGACCGTTTTCACGGGCAATTCCTGCACGGGTGCGGCGCTTTGGCTTGTAAGGACGGTAGATATCCTCAACCTCAACAAGAGTTTTAGCGTTGTCTATAGCCGCTTCAAGCTCCGGAGTCATTTTTTCCTGTTCGGTAATTGCGGAGCGTATCTCCTCCTTGCGCTTTTCAAGGTTGCGCAGATACATCAGTCTGTCATACAGCTCACGGAGAATCTGGTCATCAAGAGAGCCTGTAAGCTCCTTACGATAACGGGCGATAAAAGGTATAGTCTTATCATCATCAATAAGTGTGACAGTGTTGTCGACCTGTTCCTGTCTTAGTCCGAATTCCTGGGCAAGTGTTCTGTTTATATCCATTTCTGATTCCTTTCAGTGTTGTTATTTTACTACAATATTATACCATATTTAGCAAACAAAATCAAGTGTCACAGGAATCATTTTTACTTATACGGTAATTATTTAAGGGGGACGCTGTCCCCCTTAACCCCCTGCCAAAGGGACATTGTCCCTTTGGAATCCCCCGTCTCATATTGCTATACCCCATAAAGGGGCATAGCAATATGAGGAGGAACCAAGAAACAATGTCCATAGGCAGAAAATTAAGGGGATAGCCACCTTAAATAATTACCGTATGAGTAAAAATTGATTTCCGTGATACTTGACATTACTTGCTATATGGTGTAAAATTATTACAGAAAAAGATGAACGGAGAATAGTATGAAAAAAGTTGTAACAATTCAGGATATTTCTTGTTTCGGAAAGTGTTCGCTGACGGTAGCACTGCCCATAATTTCAGCAATGGGAATTGAAACAGCTGTAATACCAACAGCTGTGCTTTCTACGCATACAGGCGGATTTACCGGTTATACATTCCGTGACCTTACTGATGATATATCAAAGATTGCCGAACACTGGAAGAAGCTTGACCTGAGCTTTAATGCAATTTATACAGGTTATCTCGGCTCAAAAAGGCAGGTTCAGGTGATTTCTCAGTTTTTCAGAGACTTCCGGACAGCTGATAATGTTATTGTAGTTGATCCTGTGCTTGGAGACGCAGGAAAATTTTATGCCGGCTTTGACAGGGAATTTGTCAGTGAGATGAAGAAGCTCTGCCAGATGGCGGACTACATTATCCCAAATATGACGGAGGTTTCTTTCCTGCTGGATATTCCCTACACTGAAAATTACGATGAAGCCTATGTAAAGGAGGCTCTTGTCAGGCTTGCTGAGACAGGCTGCAAAACTCCGGTCATTACGGGAGTTCACTTTGGTGACGGCAGACAGGGAGCAGCGGCTTATGACAGTGCTAATGGTGAATTCTGCTTTTCATTCGGAAAAAATATTGAGCATACTGTTCATGGAACGGGAGATATTTTTGCAAGTGTATTCACCGGAGCGATAGTGCTGGGGAAATCGCTTCAGAGAGCGCTTGATATAGCCGTTTCCTATACGCTGGACTGCATTGTGGCAACGCTGCCGGAAATAGAAGAAATGTGGTACGGCACAGACTTTGAGCTTTGCATTGGAAAGCTTGTTGAATACGTTAAGTGAGTATAAAAACTTTCTGTGAATTGTCAATCTGCACAAATTCACAGAAAGTTTTTATTTAAATCGCCGAATTTACAAAAAATCCTTAATTTTTACCAAATTGTAATATTTAAGTAACCAGTTTGTTACAAACTTTCCTAAAAAATGTGTATAATTAAAATATGACATATTATAGGCACACTCCGAAACTGTCCTACTGACAGACGGACATTTTTTCAGCATTTTTTCGCCTACAGCGGCGAAAATAGCCGTATAGCCTTAAATTCCGGCTATATACCGGCAGACGTGTTTGCTGAAAATCAAGTCACCGTTCCTGTGCGGACAGCTCCTTATCTTTAGAAAGAAGTGTGATAAAATGTTCAAAAATAATTTCAAAAAACTCAAAGCTGCTGTTTGCAGCGGTATTCTTGCAGTAACCGCTTTCACCGCCCCTCTCTCCGCATCATTTGCTCCGGCAATCAATGCTTCTGCGGCTGGAAATGACAACTACGCAAGATTACTTCAGTACTCTCTCTATTTTTATGACGCAAATATGTGCGGAACTGATGTAAACGATAAATCCGCTCTTACATGGAGAAGCAACTGCCATACAGATGACGAGGTTCCCGGAGGCTACCATGATGCCGGTGACCACGCAATGTTCGGTCTGCCTCAGGGCTTTACAGCATCTGTTCTCGGCTGGAGCTACTATGAATTCAAGGACGCTTACGACAGCACAGGTCAGACAGCACATTATAAACTGATAATGGATCGTTTCTGTGACTTCTTCAAGCGTTCCACAAAGCTCAGCGGAAACAGCGTTTCCAGCTTCCTCTATCAGAAGGGCGACGGAAATGATGACCACAGTTACTGGGGTGCTCCCGAGCTTCAGCCAGGCGGAAGAAAAATGTTCTGGACTTCCAACAGCGCCAGTGATATTGCTGCCGACTATGCAGCAGCACTTGCTATCAACTATATAAACTTCGGCAATCAGGAAGACCTCAAGTACGCAGAAGCTCTCTATAACTTCTCCATACAGCACAATAAGTGTGAATCAAACGGTACTTCCGGCTTCTATTATGCAAATGGCTGCAGTCCTCAGGACGAACAGGCAAATGCAGCAGGCTGGCTCTACCTTGCCACAAAGAATGAGAAATATAAAAGTGACTGCGCCTCAAAGCAGACTCAGTATCTGGGCTGGTGCGACGGCTGGGATAACAGAGGTCTTGCTGCAGCCTGTGTTTATTCTTACATTACTAACGACTGGAATAAGGTAAACAGCTATCTTGGCACCCTTTGCAACAGCAGTAATTACCTTTGCATGGACGACTGGGGCAGCGCAAGACTTAACTGTTCTGTACAGTTTACAGCTCTTGTTGCTACAAAGCACGGCGCTAACTACGGTTCATGGTGTCAGGGACAGATGGATTACATTCTCGGCAATAACCAGTTCAATACCTGTTTTGTAACAGGATTTGCTTCAAATTCCGCAAAAAATGTTCACCACAGAGCAGCTTCCGGCTATCAGGGATACAATCCTCCGGACGGCATGAACGAGTATACAACAACATATCACCCCACAAAGAGCCACGTTCTTATAGGTGCTCTCGCAGGCGGTCCTGATAAGTCAGGTAACTATTCTGACGTTATGAACGACTATAAGTGCAATGAAGTTGCAATTGACTATAACTCAGGTCTTGTAGGTGCAGCTGCCGGTCTTTACTCAATGTACAAGACAGGTTCAGTTGACTCTTCAATCGAGGGAGTAGGCACTGTTCAGAATAATCCTGTTACTACAACTTCCACAACAACTACAACTACCACTACAACAACTCAGCAGAATTCAAACAATACAACAACTACAACTACAACAACACAGAATAATCCAAATCCCGGCACAACAACTACAAACAATAACGTTTCTTCCGGTAAATACACCATTAATCCCAAGCAGTCCATAAAGTATTCAACTCTTGGCGATGACAAAATGTTCGGATTTGCTTATGAGGACTTTGGTCTGACTGCCGGTTCAACTGAAAAAATCAAGAAAATTGAAGTAACTATCTCCACTCCAAACGGAAGTATCGGTAAATGGCAGGGCGCTTTCGGTTCTTCAACAAAGGTTGCTGCTGACGATTACTGGTATATGACTAAACAGCAGGAGGCAAGCTTCAGCGGAAATTCAGGTACTGTTACATGGAATGTAGATTCCGCAACAGCTGATATTATTCAGTACGGCTACGGCGGACAGTTTAAGTTCGGTGTATGGTGGATCGACTGCGACGATTTCGTAATTGATTCTATTACAATTTATACTGACGGAACAGCTGCTGCAACAACTACTACAACTACAACAAAACAGACTACCACAACAACTACAACTACAACCACCACCACAACAACTACCACTACAACAAATAATAATGTTTCAGTTACATTATGGGGCGACTCAGACCTTGACGGCAAGGTAGGAATCTCCGACGTAGTAAAAGTAATGATGTACGTTGCAAATAAGGACGCTAATCCCATAAGTGCTCAGGGACTTGCTAATTCTGACGTTTACAACAGCGGTGACGGTGTGTTTATCTCCGATGCACTTTCAATTCAGAAAAAGGTAGCGCAGATAATAAACAGTCTGCCTGAAAATTAACATAACAAAAAAGGCTGTACAGCGTGTTGCTGTGCAGCCTTAATTTTTTTACTGATACTATTCTCATTTGAAAATCATGATAAAAAATCATGATTTTCATAGCCGCCACAGGCGGCGTATGAGAATGTATGAGACGGATTTTATGCCGTTATACGGCATAAAATGGCGTGTGTGTCAGCACACGCTCTCTATCAAACTATTTCAATAGTTTGATAGAGAATTAGTATAAGCACACGTTCAAGTTCTTTTCTTCTTCTGGTAATTTATAAGTCAATCTGTAAATAACACAAGTACGCCTGCTTCACAAAATTAAAACAGTG
>JAEDLA010000187.1 GCA_016295545.1 Oscillospiraceae bacterium
CAAAGGGACAATGTCCCTTTGGCAGGGGGTAAGGGGGACGGAGTCCCCCTAATAATGCCATACAAGTAAAAATTCAGAATAGCCGCAGGAGGTGCAGTTAATGCTTACATCGCTGACTTCCGGAGTTCCTGTGATACTGTCCGGTGATGCCAAAATGCCTGACATCAGAAAAACTATCTGCATTACAGGACACCGTGATGATAAAATGCCTGTTTATAAGTGCGATAAAAGATACAGGGAGCTTACTATTGCCGCTGTTCGTCTTATGATTTACCGCTATATCGATATGGCAGAGGAGGCTGGTTATGAAAATTTCCTCTGCGGACTTGCGTCCGGCACAGATGTCTGGGCAGGAAGTTACATAGTCAGAAAGCGTCAGAACGGCAAGAAAATACGGCTTTTCGGGGTAATGCCCTATCTTCGCCATGCTGAACGGTTTTCAGCTGCAAATCTTGCACTGCTTAATTCAATTGAGAGAGAAGCTGAGTTTGTGACCGTTACAAACAGTAATCCGGATATAGTCTACGCTTTCGGCGAAAATTCCGATGCAGCGTCCGGCAGCCTTTACAGGGACAGAAATTACTTTATGGTGGATAATTCCTCAGCCGCAATAGCATTTCTCAACGCCGGAGAACGCTCCGGAACGTGGCAGACCGTCAGATATGCCTGCCGCACTGGCAGAAAAGTGAAAAGTTTCAGCAGCACTGATATTTTTCACATAATCGATATCTGCAATGGAGACCTGAATGCTGTGGGGCACTATATCGCCGGACTTGAAAATGCATTTGATTCGCTGTTTTGAACTGTATCCGAATAATATTATATCACAAATAAAAATTTTTGCAATACGTGAGAGAAATTTGCACTGAAAAAATCAGGAACATATATTGAGAAAATTGCCGTATATGCACAATCTTTTACCGGACTTTCTGAAATTTATTCGCAGAAGATGTAATTTTTTTCGGTTCAACAGTCTGTTGAATTGCGTGTTTAAACATTTTCCCCAACAGCCGAATGTTGAAAATGTGGAAAACTCTGTTGAAACGTGGAAACAAGCGGAAAAGTTTTAAACTTGTCCTTTGGGAAAACCTTTTACATTCATTTTATGCGGATTTTTTTGCAGCTTTTTATACAAAGCGTTGATATTTTGTCGGATTATACATAAATCATTCCGCTTTATCAGCTCTGATCACAAATACAATAAATTAACAAAAGGAGAAAACAATCATGGCTAAAAAGAAAAAAGGAAGAATTGCTATTCCGTTCCTTCTGACAATGTTCATAAGTCTTATTATTATCGGAGGTGCGGCGCTGTTTATCTACAATTATCTCGGCATCGGTAAGGAAAAGGAGCTTGAGGAACCTATTGCAAGAAATACCAATACTGCTGAGTATGAGGACAGCCACACCGTTCTCCTGATACTTAATCTGCCGGAGGAAAAATGCCCTTATTCATTTGTTATGATGAGGTCTGTTCCAAGCGAAAAAAAGCTTCTTTTTGTAGGTATTCCCTCAAATACTATTGCTGTTGTGGACGGTCAGCAGGCTCGCCTTGACGAAAGCTTCGCAAGGGGAGGGGCGGCATCAGCTGTAAGCTTCTCCGAACAGGTTCTTGGCGTTGATATTGACAAGTACATGATTTTCGGCTCGGACGCTCTGCTGAAAGCCTGTGATATTATCGGCGGCGTTACTTATTCCGTTAAGGAGGAGATAGTCGGCTTCGACAAAACAACTGCTGAACAGTACCTTAACGGCAGTCAGATTCAGACCTACCTGACTTATCCCATGTTTGAGGGCGGCGAGGAACAGCGTGCTTATACAGCAAGCTCACTTCTTTCAGCAATGATAAATCAGTCCGACCTGCAGCGTCTTGCCGACGGTCTGGACAGAAGCTTCAACACGATAATCAATCTTGTGGAATCTGATATTACAGCAGTTGATTATAAAAATAACAAAAATGCCGTAAAATATATGCTTGAAAGAGGAAGTACCATTGCCCGTTTCAGAATTGTTACAGGCAAGACTGCTGCCGGAGACTTCATTCCTGACAACTCCTTCCGTGAGGACATGATAAAGGAGTATTTTACTGATCCCGACAGTATTTCTGACGAAACATCAAAGTCCTCCGGCAATGTCAGCGAAACTGTTTCTGAGGAAAATAAATCACAGGGAGCTGAATAATATTATGGAAAATATCTTTGATACCCACTCTCACTATGCCGATTCTGCCTTTGACAGCGACCGTGACCAGCTTCTTGAAGCTTTGCCCTCTCGTGGTGTAAAATATGCCATGCTTGCCTCCTCCTCTGTAGAGGATACTGCCGCAAATTCTGCTCTCAGCAGAAAGTATGGCTATTTATACGCAGCAGCAGGGGTTCACCCCGAAAGCATCGGCACAAATCCGGAAAACTACCTTGAAATCGTTGAAAAAACAGTCTTGGAGAATGAAAAAGTGCTTGCTGTAGGTGAGATCGGTCTTGATTATCACTACGACGGCTATGACAGGGACAGGCAGATAAACCTTTTCTGTCAGCAGCTTGAGCTTGCGGAAAAAATGAATCTCCCCGTTATTGTCCATACCCGTGACGCTTGGGAGGATACTCTTAATATACTGAAAAAATATAAGCCGAAAGGTGTTGTCCACTGTTTCAGCGGCTCTGCGGAAACAGCTGAAATTATCACCGGACTTGGAATGTATATCGGTTTTACGGGAGTTCTCACATTTAAAAACGCCAGAAAAGCCCTGAAAGCTCTGGAGGCGGTTCCGGATAATATGCTCCTTATGGAGACGGACTGCCCCTATATGGCTCCCGTTCCATACAGAGGTCAGCGCTGCGACAGCTCCATGATACCCTTTATTGCCGAAAAAGCTGCGGAAATCAAGGGCATGACAGCTCAGGAGATACTTGACCTTACCTGCCGCAACGGCATGGAGCTTTTCGGAATAAAATGAATGTACCGTCTTATTTGGAGGGGTGATGATGTATTACTGCTGCGGAATAACTGAAAAGGGCACTGCACATCACAATGAGGACGCTATGCTTATCGGCAGGCTTGTAACCGATTCCGGAACTTCTGAACAGGAGCTTGAAGCACCGTTCATTGCCGCTGTTGCTGACGGCGTTTCCGGAGAAGCTTCGGGAGAGGTAGCTTCTAAAATGTGCCTTGAGCTTGTCAGCCGGATAAAATATTCTAAAAAGGTCTGTCTGAAAAATCAACTTATGGAGGTTCACCGGCAGCTTGTCAGAAGCGGCAGCGAAAAAAGTGAAACACGCAATATGCAGGCAACTCTCTGCGGAATTGCTGTTGATGAAAATAATGATATCCTTATTATTAATTCCGGAGATTCCCGTCTCTATCGGTTCAGGGGCGGGAAGCTGCGGCAGATATCCCGTGACCAGTCGCTGGTTCAGCTCCTTTACGAGGAGGGAACTATCACCGAAGCTGAGCGGAAAACCCATATTCACCGGAATATTATTTTTCCTGTGCTGGGAAACCTAAACTCCGAGCCGGAAATTGAGGTGAAGCGGCTGGAGGGCGGCATGGCTTTCGGTGATCTGCTGCTTCTCTGCACGGACGGACTTTCCGACTACCTTTCATCTATCGATATTGAGGAGATTCTGGAACTGCCCAAGCCCCTGCCGGCAAGGCTCAAAATGCTTGTAGACATGGCTCTCGAACGCAGCTGCCCTGATAATATTACTGCTGTGGCTGTTGTGTACTGTGGATAATAAATTGTAAGTTACGGCATATATTTGCGTGACCTGCTGGGGAAAACCTTTCTGAAGAAAGGTTCT
>JAEDLA010000188.1 GCA_016295545.1 Oscillospiraceae bacterium
AGTGTTGCAGCTGAAAGCTGCGATATATAGAGCGTTTCTACGCCTTTTTTCATTACTATAACGAAGCTTTTCGGCATTTCCATTGTTGTATAAATGCACCTGTGTTCCTTTTCCGAACGGTCAAGGAGCTTTTTTGTGCATTTGCCCACAGTTGTATTTTCAAGGTCAAAGATACCCACAATATTCCTTACTGCAACTACATAATCGTTGCCGAGATGAAGATACATTTTCAGCTCTCCTCTATAATTTTTCCGCCGCTTATCCTCAGTATTTTTCCCTTTATTTCAGGAAGAAGCGAGTTTTCACTGCAAACTGTGACAAATACCTGCATATCCCTGATTATATCAAAAACGAACCGCTGACGTGACTCGTCAAGCTCTCCCATAACGTCATCAAGGAATACTACGGGAGCTTCTTTGCTGCGTTTCATGAAAATTTCCGCCTGTGCAAGCTTCATTACGAGAGCGGCACTTTTTATTTGCCCCTGAGAGCCGTATTCACGGGCATTTACGCCGTTTATCTTTATAAGAATCTCGTCTCTGTTGATACCGGCGTGAGTACAGCCTGTGCGAATATCGTACTCGGAAGTTTCACGCAGCTTATTATAATACTGCTCAATGGCGTCCCTGCCCGGTTCATTTTCAAGGTCTGCAGGTTTATAGACGTTTGAACGGTATTCAAGCTCCAGAAGCTCTGTTCCTCCGGAGATAGTATTGTAGAGACGGCCGCATATCTCGTTGATTTTTTTGATATATTCGCTCCTTGTATAGGATATAAGTGCGCCCTCACAGGCAGCCTGTTTATCCCATATTTTCAGGATTCCCTCGTCAGCTCTGCCCTGCATTATCTCTTTCAGCAGCGCATTCCGCTGGTTCATTATCCCGTTATGCTTGGTAACATGGACTATAAAAAGCGGATTCAGCTGAGAAGCTGCCATATCTATGAAATTTCGTCTCCGTTCGGGGGAACCTTTGATAAGCTCTACATCGTCGGGAGTAAAGGCTATACACTTGAACACATCAAAAAGCGACTTTGTGCCTTTCTGCTTTACGCCGTTAATGCTGAGAATTTTCGGAGAAGCAGAGCTTTTCTCCATTTCAAAGGAAATTTTCTGCTCCCTTACGCTGTCCAGTATTTTTATACTTGAGGACATTCTGCTGCCTTTCAGGCTGATGTAGTCCTTTTCCTTTGAGCCACGAAAGCTCCGGCAGCCCGAAAGAATCCACATAGCTTCAAGAAGATTTGTTTTTCCCTGTGCATTTTTCCCCACGATAATATTATACTTTTCGTGAGGCGCAAAGGAGATTTTTTCAAGGTTTTTGAAGCCGTCAATCTGCGCAAAGGTAATAATCAAAGAACCTTTACCTCATCGCCGCAGGCAGCAACAACATCGCCGCTTCTGATTTTTTTTCCTCTCATGGTACAGACTTCGCCGTTTACCATGACTTTTCCCTCCTGAATAAGCAGTTTTGCTTCGCCGCCTGTATCAGCAAGTCCTGAAAATTTCAGAAGTGCGTCAAGCTTTATAAATTCTGTAGTAATCTCTATCTGCATAATAAACTCCCATTACTCGGCTTTTACAACCTTTCCCTCGTCATTCAGCATATAGTTTTCTGCAAATTCCGGATTCTGAGCTGCAACAGACTCAAAATATCCGGGATTCTGTTTACAGAAACGGTATGCAAATTTAGCATTTGTAGTTATTTTCTTATTAAATTCCTTTTCAGCTATCTTATCGGGAAGCTTTCTCGACAGATAGATATAACAGAAAACAGCTGCTGCCGCAAAAAACACAATTCCCAGTACAGTAAGAACAGGATTGCTCAGATTAAAGCAGGCTATTGCAAGCACAGCAAGAAGAAGCGAAACAAGGCTGAATACTACGGAACAAGCCGTTGCCTTTACGGAATACTGATAAATCTTATAAAAAATCATACTTTTTCGTCCTTATAATTTAATTTTTAAGCTGAATAGGCATTACAAGGAAGATATAATCCTCTCCTTCAAGGGGAAGTATCTCTATAACCTTCATAGCGCCGTTAAAACGTATTCTTATTTTGTCACCCTCAGCTGCTTTAAGTGCATCAAGAATAAGCTTGTTGTTAAAGCCGATAGTTACTGTTTCTCCCGTAATATCTGCGGAAAGTGTATCATTCAGCTTTCCTATTCCTGTTTTGCAGCTGATTTTTATGTCTCCTCCTGCTACTTCACAGCGGATAGGAGATTTATTCTTGTCATCTATAAGAAGTGAGCATCTTTCAAGACAGGTTGCAAGCTCTCTTGTGCTGACAACTGCTTCGGTCTTGCATTCAGTGGGGATACTGAGCTTGTAATTGTGGAAAGCTCCCTCTAAAAGACGTGAAATTACGAAAATATTGTTAAGTTCAAAGATAATATGACGGTCATTTGTGCATATACGGCACATTTTGTCATCGGATTCGTCCTTTATAAGTGTTGAAAGCTCGGAAAGTGCCTTTTTCGGCACTACAAAATGATAATTGTCTGAGCATTCGATTTTTTCATTGCGTATTGCAAGTCTGAAGCCGTCAATTGCAACCATATTGAAGCTGCCGTTTTCAATGTCAAAAAGTTCACCTGTCATTATTGGCTTGCTTTCATTAAGTGAAGCTGCATAGCTTGTCTGATTTATCATTGATTTCAGAGTGGACTGCTTTACGGAAAAGCTTTTTTCGGAATCAACATTCGGAAGCTCAGGAAATTCGTCAGCTGACATTGCCGAAAAGCTGCATTCCGTTGCGCTGCATGAAATGTTGATAATAAGATTTTCGTCTATATCAAAGGAAATGACATCTCCGGACATTCGTCTTGTAAATTCGTTGAAAAGTCTCGGACTTACTACAAATTCACCGCTGTCATTTGTTTCAGCACTTATTGTAGTTCTTATTCCCATTTCAAGATTATAGGCGGTAAGCTCAATTTCTCCCGGTGAAACTTTTACTTTTATTCCTTCAAGGGCTGGTATCGTTGATTTTTGTGATACTGCTCTTGAAACATATCCTATTACTTCACTAAGTTCAGTTTTATTGCATTTGAAATTCATTGTATCGGACCTCCGGTTAAAATATGTTATGAGGTGAATCGTTTTTCAGCTGAATTTTCCGGTTCAGCCAAATTTCCGGATAACAGAAAAACTCCGTATCAGGATAAAATAAGATAAGTAAATATATAATGTTGTAGTAGTAGTAAGGGGGGCGGAAAAGTTGAAATCGTTGTTTTTCTGCTGTATTCCGAAGAAAAAACGTCCACAAAGCATTGTTGCAAAATTGTGGTGAAATGTGAAAACTTCTGTCAGCAGACTTTTCAGTGTTGAACAGGTTGATAATTGTGGAGTTGAAGTTGATGAAAAGTGGAAAAATTTGTGGAACAGCAATTTTCAGCTCAGATTTTTTCACAATCCGGTGCAAAAGGCTTTTTTGAAAAGTGTGGAATAATTTTCACGGCTATAAGGTAAATATGCTGAAATTCCTGTTAAATACGCAGTTTATGACGGTTACGGTAATTCAACACAACTTTAAACACAGTGTTGAAAACTATGTTGAATTACATTTTTTTTCAGTTTTCAGCAGGTATTATGCTTTGCTTTTGTCACGTATATTTTTTATAATATCGGAGACAAGTCCGTTCAGGTTTGAATCCTTCTGGATTCCCTCTGCAACACTGTTGATAGAATAAACTATAGTTGAATGGTCTCTGCCGCCGAATTCTGTTCCTATTGAAGCAAGGGG
>JAEDLA010000189.1 GCA_016295545.1 Oscillospiraceae bacterium
TTGCTACATCTTCGTCGCTTACCTTGTAGAAGCCCTCTGTTGCGTCTGCGTCAAACTGCTCTTTCAGAGCTGTGCCGTTCAAAGTAGTTTTGTCAATTGTACCGTTTTTGATTTCAAATGTAAGAACTGAGTCAATAACCTGATAATCTGCAATTGATTCATCAAAACCAGTTTCCTCAAGTGTATAGATTCCGTCAGGAAGTGAAGAAAGAACAACTGCCTTTGAAGCTTCACCGCTTTCAGAAATCCAGCTTACTGACTTGTTGTCAGAACTGAATGTAAGCGCAGCTGCTGTATCATCAGCGTGTTTGCCTGTCACTCCCTCAAGAGTCTTAGTATCACCGGTAATTGTCAGAGTAAGCTTAGCTCCGGCAATTTCATTTTCACCGGTAATATCACGCTTGTCAATTGTCAGTGTTGTAACATCAAGCTTTTTATTGGGAACAGAAATTTCAATTGCTCCCTTCGAATTCCTTGTATCACTTACTATCAGATTCTCGTCTGCCACATAGCTGACTGATGAAACAATAAATCTTACTTCATCAACCTGCATATTCCAGAATGTAAGCTTCATTCTGCCGCCGGGACCGAATGCAAGTCCCTCAGCGGATACATCAAACGGATTAGTGCCTACAGTATCTATGCTTTTTTGAATAACCGTATTATCTCCAACCGGTTTGAACTGAATTGCATGAGAATCTCCACTAATACTTGAAGCATCTACTTCAACAGAAGAAATCTGAACGTCTGAATATTCATCACCCAAAAAATATTCATTATTATTTACTGCATTTGCAATAGTTAATGTCTCAGAAGAAACAATTTTTCTTCCTGAATAAACATTACCCGCCGCATCAACAGTGAAGTACATTTTTGTATCCACCAGCTCATCGCTGTAACCAGCAGGAGCTGTTTTTTCAACGAGGTAATATTCACCCTCATTCAGGTATCCGGCAGTTGAATACTGCTTAACCTTTGCATCATTCTTGAATTCAGAATTGAAAAGGTCCTCTGTGCCCTGAAAATCAGGCCAGGTGTAGATAAGCTCCGGTACAGTTCCGCCCCAGAGTTCAATCTCTGCACCCTTAACATTCTGAGTATGGTCGGCAAAATTAACCTTTTTAAGAGTTATTTTTGCACCGCTTACCTCATAGTTGACCATACTGATCTGACGTTCTGCTGCTGAAGCAGTACTGAGGTCAATTGTATTCCAGTCGGCAGCTCCACCATAAGGATTGAGTGAAACACCGCCGCCCATTCCGCCGATCATCAGAGGGAATGTACCTAAATTACTGCTGTCAAGTACTGACTTATAATAAAGAGTGCCGTTAAGAACAAAGAACATTATATCATCAGCAAGCACATATTCCTCACCGGGAGCTGCAACCTCATGAATGAGATAAATGTTGTTAAAGGTACTGTTCCACATTGCAGAAGAACCTGTTACCTCAGAAATACTGTCAATATTCAGTGCTGCCGAAGCAGATACACCAGTATTCCAGTTCCAGCCCATACTCTCTGTTGATATTGAATCGTCTGCCGTAAATGATACATTAGTTGTCCAGCCGCTTCTGGCAGATGTAACTTTTCCTGCTTTAAGGACAATATCCGCACCTTTAAGAAGCTTATCGTCCTTGTCAACCTTGCGGAACGTAACAGCGTTCTTATCTGTGATACTGAACGGAACGCCGTCGCAAAGGTCAATTACTGTACTGATAACTGAATTGTCATACAGTATTACATAACAGTTTTCGCCAAGTCCCTCAGGCTGATATGAAACAAATTTAGCTAATTCTGCTGTATCTGTTATCTCTGTACCGTTCTTCTTAACAGAGAGAACACCACTGCTCATTGAGAATTCAAAAGTATCCTTACCTGACTTATAAACATTCTTTGTAATGTCAAGAGGTGAAAAAACTGCGGATGAAGCAGGTGATGCGCCTGAAATGAGGTTATCCTTAGAATCGTATCTGTTTAATGCGACCTCTTTTACATAAGAAATATCTCCGTTTTCAGCCAGCGTACCTTTTGTTTCGGTTACTTCAAAGTAATACTCTGTATCGGAAACTCCATATCCCACAGGAGCTTCAATTTCTTTCATTACATACTTTCCTGCGCTGATATCAACAACTGAAGCATCTGTTCCTGATACAAAAGAGGTTACCAGTGCTCCCTCGGTATCGTATATACCGATTTTTGCGCCGGACAGGAAGTTAGCTGCTTCATCAAGCTTTTCAACGCTGATAGTATAATCAGATTCAACTCCTAAAATCGAATACGGTCCTGTATAGGGACGATAGCCGAATTCAAAGTTTCCTGAGAATGATTTTGCAATCAATGCACCGGATAAATGTCCTTGACCGCTGCCGCTTACATCAGCATTTGGCGCAAGTATTGTTCCTGCAAAGTTGTTATGAATGCCAAAGGTAGTTGCTTCATATAAGTTATACAGGAATCTTGAACATCTCTTGTCATTATTTCCTTCGCCATTACCAACTTTGCTGTTGTCAAAGTCTTCTCCGTTGAATGAACCTGAACCGGAAGAAATCTGTTTGCCGTTCAGATAATAAAAACGGTAGTCAAAACCTAAATCCACATCTTTACCGGCAACATTGATAACAATGTAAGCATTTTCCGGGATTCCTTCAAAGGATAATGCAGAAGCCTTTGAAACAATTGCGTTAAAGTCAGCTTCACTCAGATTGAAGTAAATAACCTCTGCATCTTCTCCAGTGTAAACAAGATGTGCAGCGCTTTTCCAGTAGTCAGCACTGAATGATTCAGCATTTGCTGCCGGCACAGCTGATTCATAATCATTTATCCAGCTGCCGTTTTCAAAAATCAGATTTTTTGAAGCAGTAAACAGAAGCTGTGTATCCTCTGTACTTTTCTTGGAAAGCTTTTCGCTTCGGTCAATAAGCTCGCTGAAAACACCATCATCCGCTGAAAAATTGATAAGTTCCTCATCAAGCTCATAGGTAGTATAGTTCTCTCCCGGAGGAATTGCCGCATCAGCTTTAATAGTACTGTAGTCTATAGAGCCGTTAGGTCCGGTGACGTATCTTTTAATCACATCAACAGGATTACCGCCCTCACTTACAGCTTTATCATAATACTGTTTACTAACGCCACTGGCTAAATTTTGAATAGTTCCATTAGCAATAACATGAGCATATCCGGTAACACCTAACAGGTTATCCAGTGCAATCTGATCTGAATAATCACCGTTACCAATTTCAAACAGATCTTTTTTACCGGCGTTAATTGAACCTCCGACAGCGGCACGTCCCTCAAGGTCACAGCCCTCATCGGCAAAGTCCTCCTGCATGAACACACAGAACTGCGATGCAATACCAATAGCATATTCCTTAGACGCATTTGCTATTGTCTGAGCCACATCAGCTCCGGCAAGCTCACTGCCCTGACCAACAAGAAGCGTAACGTAATCACTTGTTTCCGAAACATTACCGCCGGCACTGGTAAGGGGACCAGCTGCATTTGCTCCCGTAATAGGAACAGACGGCAAAACATAGGAAACGGACAGCAGTACAGATGTAATACCGCTGAGAATACGTTTCGCCAATGATTTTTTGATCATATTCTCATCCTTTCTGTAATTTTTTGAATTTATGCTGAAATTTCAGCTATATGTACATAGCATGACCGCATAATCCATATTAAATTATACCATGACAAATAGTATAATGCAACAAGTTTTTT
>JAEDLA010000190.1 GCA_016295545.1 Oscillospiraceae bacterium
AATGCTGAAAAAATCATTGCAAAAATAGCAATATCATCATTGACAAGTCGTTAATTGTTTGTTATAATATTATTATGTGTATTCCGTGAACGGACGGAATTTTATTTATCAGACCACCTCGGAAACCGTAGAAGTGCTGAATGACGCATTTTTATTATGCAAAGCCAGATTTCCGCAGGATACGGTATGACTGTCACAAAATGCAGGTCAGTCAGCGCTTAATTAGCTTACGCAGTGGTCTGTTGTCATTTATATGACAAAATTAATTTTCAGCGTGTTATGACATACACGAGTTGGGAGAAATTATTATGCCGAAAAAACAAGACATTAACAAAATTCTGATAATCGGTTCAGGTCCGATAATCATTGGACAGGCGTGTGAATTTGACTACTCAGGTACTCAGGCGTGTAAGGCGCTGCGTCAGCTCGGATATGAGATAGTGCTGGTAAATTCAAATCCGGCTACAATTATGACAGACCCCGATGTTGCCGATATTACTTATGTTGAACCTCTTAATCTTGCAAGACTTACCCAGATAATCGAAAAGGAGCGTCCTGACGCACTTCTCCCGAATCTTGGCGGTCAGTCCGGACTTAACCTCTGTTCCGAGCTTTCTCAGGCAGGCGTTCTTGACAAATATAATGTCCGTGTTATCGGTGTGCAGGTTGACGCTATTGAGCGTGGTGAGGACCGTATCGAATTCAAGAATACCATGAATAAGCTTGGCATCGAAATGGCTCGCAGCGAGGTTGCCTACTCTGTGGACGAAGCCGTAAAAATTGCGGACAGGCTGAAATATCCTGTAGTTCTTCGTCCTGCCTATACTATGGGCGGCGCAGGCGGCGGAATGGTCTACAACGTGGACGAGCTCAAGGTTGTCTGCGAACGTGGACTTCAGGCAAGCCTTGTTGGTCAGGTTCTTGTTGAGGAGTGCATCAGCGGCTGGGAGGAGCTTGAACTTGAAGTTGTCCGTGATGCCGAAAATAACATCATCACCGTCTGCTTTATTGAGAATATTGATCCTATCGGCGTTCATACAGGAGATTCCTTCTGCTCAGCACCTATGCTGACTATTTCCGAAGATATTCAGGCGGAAATGCAGCGTCAGGCTTATAAAATAGTTGAAGCTATCGAGGTAATCGGCGGCTGTAACTGTCAGTTTGCTCACGATCCTGTTTCCGGACGTATAGTTGTAATAGAAATAAATCCCCGAACATCACGTTCCTCCGCACTTGCATCAAAGGCTACCGGATTCCCCATTGCACTTGTCTCAGCAATGCTTGCCTGCGGACTTACATTAAAAGAGATTCCCTGCGGAAAGTATGGTACTCTTGATAAATATGTTCCCGACGGCGACTACGTTGTTATCAAGTTTGCACGCTGGGCATTTGAGAAATTCAAGGGTGCTGAGGATAAGCTTGGCACACAAATGCGTGCTGTTGGCGAGGTAATGAGTATCGGCAAAACCTATAAGGAGGCTTTTCAGAAAGCTATACGAAGCCTTGAAACAGGCAGATACGGACTTGGCTTTGCAAAGAATTTCAATGAGCTTTCAAAGGACGAGCTTATGCAGAAGCTGATTTATCCCACAAGTGAGCGTCAGTTTATCATGTACGAGGCTCTCCGCAAGGGTGCAACCGTTGAGGAGCTTTACCAGCGTACAAAGATAAAGCACTGGTTCATTGAGCAGATGCTGGAGCTTGTACAGGAGGAAGAAGTTCTTCTGAAAATGAAAGGCAGCATTCCTGACGAGAATACTCTCAGACAGGCAAAGCTTGACGGATTCAGCGACCGTTATCTCAGTCAGCTTCTTGAAGTTCCGGAGGATAAGATTCGCAGTGCAAGATACAGCTATGGAATCCGTGAAGCGTGGGAGGGCGTTCATGTAAGCGGAACTGAAAACTCTGCATATTATTACTCTACCTACCACCTCAGCGAGGATAATAGCCCTGTAGATACCGATAAGCCAAAGATAATGATTCTTGGCGGCGGTCCGAACCGTATCGGACAGGGTATTGAATTTGACTATTGCTGTGTTCATGCGGCTCTTGCACTTAAAGAAATGGGATTCCAGTCAATTATCGTAAACTGCAACCCTGAAACAGTTTCCACTGACTATGATACCTCAGACAAGCTCTATTTTGAGCCGCTGACACTGGAGGACGTGCTCAGCATTCACGAAAAGGAAAAGCCGGTGGGAGTTATTGCACAGTTCGGCGGTCAGACGCCACTTAACCTTGCAGCTGAGCTTAAAAAGAACGGCGTAAATATACTTGGAACAACTCCTGAAACTATCGACCTTGCAGAGGACAGAGACCACTTCCGTGCAATGATGGAGCGTCTCGGAATACCGATGCCGGAGTCCGGAATGGCTGTAAACGTTGAGGAGGCTCTGGAGATCGCAAATAAAATAGGCTATCCTGTAATGGTTCGTCCCTCATACGTTCTTGGCGGACGTGGCATGGAGGTAGTCCATGACGATGAAATGATGAGAGTATATATGTCAGCTGCTGTAGGAGTAACTCCCGACAGACCGATTCTCATTGACCGTTTCCTGCACCATGCTACAGAGTGTGAAGCTGACGCCGTTTCTGACGGAACAAACTGCTTTGTACCTGCTGTTATGGAGCACATTGAGCTTGCAGGCGTACATTCAGGTGATTCAGCCTGCATACTTCCTGCAAAGAATCTCACTGACGCACAGATTGCCACTATTAAGGAATATACAAGGCGCATAGCTGTTGAAATGAACGTTGTGGGACTTATGAATATGCAGTATGCTATTGAGGACGACAAGGTTTACGTGCTGGAGGCTAATCCCCGTGCTTCCAGAACAGTGCCGCTGGTTTCAAAGGTATGCAGCATAAATATGGTTCGTCTTGCAACTGAAATCATGACTGCTGAGCTGACAGGCAAGGAATCTCCCGTTCCGTCGCTCCACGACAGGAAAATAAAGCATTACGGCGTGAAAGAGGCAGTATTCCCGTTCAATATGTTCCAGGAGGTCGATCCGCTTCTCGGACCTGAAATGCGTTCCACCGGAGAGGTTCTGGGCATTTCCGAAAGCTTCGGCGAGGCTTATTACAAGGCGCAGGAGGCTACTCAGACAAAGCTGCCCTCAGAGGGAACTGTTCTGCTGAGTATCTGTGACCGTGACAAGCCTGAGCTTCTTGAAATCGCTAAGGTCTTTGACGAGCTTGGATTCCATATCATGGCAACAGGCGGAACCTACGATATGATTGCAGAAGCCGGCATTCAGGCAGAAAAGGTCTGCAAGATATACGAGGGCAGACCGAATATTGCCGATAAAATTGCCAATGGTGATATTCAGCTGATAATCAATACACCGGCAGGAAAGAGCAGTGTATATGATGACAGCTACATTAGAAAATCAGCAATAAAGCATAGAATTCCCTACATAACAACAATGGCTGCCGCAAAGGCAAGTGCAGAGGGAATCAAGGCTGTAAAGAACAATACTCATATCGGAGTAAAGTCTCTGCAGGCATTCCACAATGATATATCTGATTAAACTGATAAAAAAAGCTGCGTTCCGAGGAATGCAGCTTTTTTCTGATTTGTATTTATAGAGGAATAGCATTGTTATTTTGACAATTAAATATCTATAATAGCGGCGAAGCCGCAGAGTGGGATTCCAAAGGGTTTATTAACCCTTTGGCAGGGG
>JAEDLA010000191.1 GCA_016295545.1 Oscillospiraceae bacterium
CCAAATCAGAAGTGGGTAACTGATGTTACGGAATTTGCACTATTCGGGATAAAACTTTATCTGTCTCCAATCATTGATTTGTATAATGGAGAGGTCATTTCATACAATCTGAGCCGTCATCCGAATCTTGCACAGACAACGGATATGCTTGAAAAAGCATTTACCAAAATTCCGGATAATACAAATCTTATTCTTCACTCTGATCAAGGCTGGCAGTATCAGCATAGGCATTATCAGAAAATGCTGAAAGATAAGGGTATCAGACAGAGTATGTCCAGAAAGGGAAACTGTCTTGACAATGCCTGTGCAGAAAACTTTTTCAGTTTGTTAAAGACAGAATTGTTGTATTTACAGGAATTTACATCTGTTGAACACTTCATTTCAGAACTTACAGAATACATAGAATGGTACAACAATAAACGTATCAAACTTAAGCTTGGTGGCTTATCTCCTGTTGATTACAGAGAAATTGCTGCATGATAAAAGCGACCAAGATCGCTCTTAGTCGCTTTGTATAATTATTCATGAAAAATTTTGTCTAACTTTTTGGGGTCAGTTCATACAGCTGCTTTTATATATTTTACTTTATAAGTGACTTTCCTGTCATTTCCTCCGGCTGAGGAAGTCCCACAAGCTGAAGAATTGTAGGTGCAATATCAGCAAGAACTCCGCCCTCTCTGAGCTCGCAGTCCTCTCCCACCACGATAAACGGTACGGGATTTGTTGTGTGCGCTGTAAATGCACTGCCGTCCGGCTCGTACATCTTGTCAGCATTGCCGTGGTCTGCTGTAATAAGAGCAGCTCCGCCCTTTGCAAGAATAGCGTCAACCATTCTTCCGACACAGGTATCAACGGCTTCAACAGCTGTCTTGGCGGCATCAAAAATTCCTGTATGACCAACCATATCGCAGTTAGCGTAGTTGAGGATTATAACGTCATACTTATCGGAATTGATTGCATCAACAACAGCGTCTGTTACTTCAAAAGCACTCATTTCCGGCTTCATATCAAAGGTTTCAACGTCAGGAGACTTGATGAGGATTCTTTCCTCGCCCTCGAACTGCTTCTCCTCACCGCCGTTGAAGAAGAATGTTACATGAGCATATTTCTGAGTTTCAGCAATTCTGAGCTGAGTTTTACCTGACTTGCTGAGATATTCGCCCAGCGTCATAACAAGCTGCTCCGGAGGGAATGCAACTGAAACATTTGGCATTGCTGCATCGTACTGAGCCATGCACACGAAATGTACAGGGAAATAACCGTTTTTACGTGTAAAGCCGGTAAATTCCGGATCAACAAAAGTACGTGTAAGCTGTCTTGCACGGTCAGGACGGAAGTTGAAGAATACCACGCTGTCGTCAGCCTTTATCATGCCGTTTTTGTCCACAACTGTCGGGAGCATGAACTCGTCAGTGACATCATTTGCATAGGAATTTCTGATTGCCTCAACAGGATCAGTTTCCTGAACGCCCTCTCCAAATACGAGAGCATTATAAGCCTTTTCAACTCTGTCCCATGCGTTGTCTCTGTCCATTGCATAGAAACGTCCGGAAATCGTTGCAACTGAGCCGACACCGATTTTATTGATTTCAGCAACAGCTTCTTCCATGTATTCTGCTGCTGATGAGGGCGGAACATCACGTCCGTCAAGGAATGCATGGACGTAAACCTTGTCCAGTCCGTTTTTCTTTGCCATTTCAAGCAGTCCGTAAAGGTGCTCCATGTGGCTGTGAACGCCGCCGGGTGAAAGAAGTCCCATAAGGTGAAGTGATGAATTCTTCTCCTTACAGTTTTTCATAGCGTCAAGAAGTGCCTTATTCTCAAAGAAATCGCCGTCCTTGATAGACTTTGAGATTTTTACCAGCATCTGATAAACGATTCTGCCTGCGCCGATATTTGTATGTCCTACCTCAGAATTTCCCATCTGTCCGTCAGGCAGACCAACATCAAGTCCACTTGCACCGATAATGGTATGAGGTCCCTTCATATATTTGTCAAGATTCGGCTTCTTTGCTGCCCTGATTGCGTTGCCGTAATCGTCGGGATTGTAGCCGAAGCCGTCCATAATGATAAGTGCTACAGGTTTCTTAGCCATTGTTTTAATCCTTTCAAATAGATTTTTATAGTTGCAGCACTGATATAAATCAGGCTTCAGATTAATAATAAATTTTCACATATCCTGTTGTTTCTTCAAGAATATATACCTTTGGAAAATGTTCACTTCCGTTTGGATAAAAATAATATTCAGCCTTTTCATAAGGAACGCCTTGTTTTTGCATTTCAGCATACCAACGGTTCCTGCTTGCCACCTCACTGAGACTTTTCGCACCATTTTCAATTGCCTTGTCACGGTACTCATCAAGAGTTTCAATGTCAGTAAAAAAGCTGATTTCTATTCTTGTTGCTCCCGGAAAAGCGGAACGGCAAAATATTACTTCATAGTTTTCTGCATTTTCCGGTATATAATCAGGCAAAAACTGTTCTGTTCCCGTATCCACTCCGTATATCAGCTTTTGAACCGGATAATACCATTTCCAGTTGTTACCCAGCGTAAACGGAAGCATAACGGCTGATATAACTACAATGTAACCAATAATCCTGATTATAGTCGTTGTAATCCTGAACCCCTTACCGTACTTTTTCTCCTTATAGTAAAGCGGTCGCATCAGAATTATCACCAATAAAACCGGTATTGCAGCGAATATCATAACCTGATAATATGAATATGCGGCACAAAACATTGAAAAAACAAGAATCAGGATTGGTGCAAGAATATCAGCAATTCTCCATTTTGAAATTTTATGCTGAACCTTTTCACTTTCAGGCATGATATGTCTCCTTTATGAGTATAATACAAGCACGGGAGACCACAAGTGTCTCCCCTGCAAGTTAAATCTTATCAGCCATTTACAGCAGCCTGAACGATTGTATTGAAGTCCTCAGCCTTGAGAGAAGCTCCGCCGATAAGTCCGCCGTCAACGTTGGGCTTTGCAAGAAGCTCAGCGCAGTTCTTTGCATTCATTGAACCGCCGTACTGAATTGTAACAGCCTCAGCAGTTGCCTCATCATAAAGCTTTGCAAGAGTTGCACGGATAAATGCGCAAACCTCCTCAGCCTGATCAGGAGTAGCTGTAAGACCTGTTCCGATAGCCCATACAGGCTCGTAAGCGATAACAGTTTTCTTTACGTCCTCAGCAGAAACATTCCAGAGGTCAAGCTTTATCTGACGTGCAATAACTTCCTCAGTAATATTGCACTCACGCTCCCACTTCTGCTCGCCAACGCAAACGATAGGCTTCAGACCTGCGGCAAGAGCAGCAGCAGTTCTCTTGTTTACTGTCTCGTCTGTTTCGCCGAAATACTGACGTCTCTCGCTGTGGCCGATAACAACGTACTCAACGCCAAGCTCTGTGAGCATATCAGCGGAAATCTCACCTGTGAAAGCACCGCTTTTCTCAAAGTGAACATTCTCTGCGCCGATTTTTACGTTTGAACCTGCTGTTGTATTGACAGCTGTCTCAAGGTTTGTGAAAGGTACGCAGGCAATAACCTCAACGTTACCCTCAGCATTTGCTACGAGAGGCTTGATTGCTTCAAGAAGCTCCTTAGCCTCAGGTCTTGTCTTGTTCATTTTCCAGTTTCCGGCAATAATTGCCTTTCTTGTTGACTTGTTCAT
>JAEDLA010000192.1 GCA_016295545.1 Oscillospiraceae bacterium
CGGACATTGAAATGGTGGACAGAAGGATAGAACGCAGCAAAAAGCTTGCAAAGGGCGACAAGAAATATCTTGCTGAAATTGATTTCCTTGAAAGACTCAAAAGCCATCTCGAAGCCGGAAAATCTGCAAGGGCATTTGACTACACAGATGATGAAAGAGAAATCATAAAGTCAACTCCCCTGCTTTCCGGAAAGCCTGTTATCTATGCGGCTAATCTTTGCGAGGACGACTTTGTAAACAACATTGAAACCAATGAAAACTTCAATACCGTAAAGAAAATTGCAGAAGAAGAACATTCCGCAGTACTGCCTATCTGTGCACAGATAGAGGCTGAGATATCCGACATGGAACCGGAGGACAAGGCAATGTTCTTAGGCGAAATGGGACTTAAAGAATCCGGCTTAAACCGTATTATCAAAGAGGGGTATTCCCTCCTGGGTCTTATCTCCTACCTTACCGCCGGACAGCCGGAAGTAAGGGCATGGACTATCAAAAAGGGTACAAAGGCACCGCAGGCAGCCGGAAAGATACATACAGACTTTGAAAAAGGCTTTATCCGTGCAGAGGTAATAAGCTTTGACGACCTTATGGCGTGCGGAACTATGGCGGCTGCAAAGGAAAAGGGTCTTGTAAGACTTGAGGGTAAAGATTACGTTATGCAGGACGGTGATATTGTTCTGTTCAGATTTAATGTATGATTTATTATGAAGACATCATAAAAGAAAAAACGTCCGGATTTTTATCCGGACGTTTCTCATTAAAGAGGATGATTTATAAAACTTTTTTATAGTGATATCAGTCAATATTCGGATTCCGGCAGTTTTTCAGAAGCCCGGAAATGTCAGCAGTATCAACAAAATATATCGGTTCTTCTGTTCCGTCAGACTGTCTGAATATCATCAGAAAGCTGGTTTTGTCCCATTCGTTCAGCAAAATCTCAACGTCACGGCAGCCAAGCTTTCTTTCATCAAGCACTCCTGAAAGCTTTCCCTCAGAAGTAACAAAACCGTAAACGACCTTTTCATCTCTGAAACAGTCTGCCATGCAGTTTTCTGCGTAAAGAACAGAATTTTTCTTCAGCTCCATGGTTACAGGTATTTCAGCCACACCGCATGGCAAATCACGGCACTCCGCCAGAATCGTGCGGAACTTATCACATTTAATGTAGTCGGTCAATGAAACTCTCGGTACGTCCGAATAGGTCACAGCCACCACTCCCTTACTCTTTTACTATTGCCGGAACAATTTTTCAGTCTATGCTTCCCTTTGCTTTTTCAGGGAATCCTCAGGAATACTTATCTCGTCCTTTACATTTGATAGTACGAAAAAAGTCTTTATAGCCATAACTCCTTTTATCGTTTTTATCTCACGGTGAATTTTTTCAAGTCCGTCAGTCGTGTCAGTCATAACCTTCAGCAGAAAATCAAAATCTCCTGTAATATAGCTGCATGAAAGGACTGCCGGCATACAGTTAATAACTTCAATAAAGCCGTCATAGCAATTAGGATGTTCAAGTGTGACCCCGACATAAGCTGTTATATCATAACCCAGCTTTTTGGTATCAAGGGTAACTGTAAAATTCTTGATTATCCCTTCCTTTTCCATTTTTCTTATCCGCTCAATAACTGCGGAAACGGAAAGATGTACTCCCTCTGAAATAGCCGACGCTTTCTGCCTTGCATTCTTCTGAAGCAGATTGAGAATATTCAAATCAATAGAATCCATAACGCTCACCCCTGCTTTTCATGATTTACAGCAAAAAGCCTGACTGAAAATTATTTCGGTATTATTATTTCCGGAGAATTTTTATATTCCTTTGCATTCGGATAATTATAATAAAGCTTTTTGCTCGTTTTCTTTTTAAGCGATACAAGCGCCTCGGCAACCTTTACAGCTGCTGTAACACCGTCAAAAACAGGTATTCCCAGCTTTTGTTCAAGCTCTGCGGCAAAATCCACCATTCCCGCACAGCCAAGGCAGATTGCCTCAGCTTTGTCTTCTTCAATGGCTCTCATGCTCATTTCATACAGTTCACGGGCACCTTTCTCCGGATCACTTTCAAACTCCAGTACCTCCATGTCAGTACATCTGATTGAGGCACAGCGTCCCTCAAGACCATAGCGGTGAACGACCTCGTCCATAACCATTTTCCATCTCGGCAGAATAGTTACAACGGAAAATTTATACGCCACAAAGGTTGCAAGGTGCATAGACGCCTCTGCAATTCCCACAATCGGCTTGTCTGTCACCTCTCTTGCAGGATTGAGTCCCGGGTCGCCGTAGCAGGCGGTTATATATGCGTCAAATCCGCCCTCAAGCTGCTCGCCCTTATGTACTTCCTCAACAACTCCTGCCGCCGCAAAAACTTCATCATGCCAGCATTCAATGCTCACTGGTCCCTTGTCAGGACTTACGGCAGTTATCTCGGTACCCGGCGACGCTGCTGTCAGCGCCGCTCTGAGAATACCGTCGGTCATAGCCTGGGTTGTATTGGGATTTATTATTTTTATCTTCACGATATTTTCTCCCGTGTCTTATTTCTGATATGCAAGACCAAAAGGCTTGCCGGCAACAAATTTACCTGTACCCTCTTTTCCTACATACTGGCTGTCCTCAACAACAAGCTCGCCTCTGAGGTAAACCTTGCTTGGGTGTCCCTTTACTTTCCAGCCCTCAAACGGCTCATAGTCTGTCTTGTGGTGGCTTGTTGCCATTGTGATTGTAGACTCGCCGTTCGGGTCATAAATCAGAACGTCTGCGTCAGAACCCGGTGCAAGAGTACCCTTCTGAGGATAAATACCGTTGATTTTTGCAGGGTTTGTACAGCAGAGTTCAACAAACTGCTGCTTTGAAATTTTACCTGTTTCAACGCCGTATGTCCATACCATCTGCATTCTGTTTTCAACGCCTGCACAGCCGTTAGGAATCTTTCTGAAGTCGCCTAAACCTCTCTTCTTGTGTTCCTCAAAGTTGAATGCACAGTGGTCAGAGGAAACAGCGTTCAGCCAGCCTTTTCTGATTGCCTCCCACATAGCGTCAATATGCTCCTGTGAACGGAGAGCCGGTGAACATACATACTTAGCGCCCTCAAATTCGCCGTTTTCCGGTGATGTGGACTTTAATACGTCTGTTTTAACTGTCAGATAATGTGTACAGGTTTCGCCGAAGATCTTGACACCCTTTGCATAAGCGTCACGGATAGCCTCCATAGCGCCCTTTGCTGTAACGTGGACAATGTAAATAGGAGCGTCTGCAAGTTCTGCAAGGCAGGCTGCTCTCTTGACTGCCTCTTCCTCAACGATAGGAGGTCTTGAAACAGCGTGTCCGTAAGGACCAGTAATACCTGCGTCCATAGTCTGCTGCTGGAGTGTTGCGATCATTTCAGCATTTTCAGCGTGAACCATGATGGTAACGCCTGCTTCCTTTGCAGACTGTAATGCTCTTAAAACTGAGCTGTCTTCCATATGGTAAGGCTGTCCCTTGTAAGCCATAAAAAGTTTTAATGATGTAATACCATATTCCGGAAGCTTTTTGATTTCTTCAAAGAATTCATCTGTCGGGTCATATGCTACTGTATGGAATGCATAGTCGCAGCAGGCAAGGTCGCCGACTTCATCTCTTTCATAATTCTCAACTGATTCTTT
>JAEDLA010000193.1 GCA_016295545.1 Oscillospiraceae bacterium
TGCCGTATCACTGGTTTTCAAGACCAGCTCCTTAAACCACTCGGACACCTCTCCGTTTATACTGAACTCATTCAGCCTTTATATTATATCACAAAGAAAGTATGAAGTCAAGAATAATTTGAGAGAAAACAAAAGAAAATTAAGTCCTATTTTTGTTGCTTATGACGAAAAAACACAAATTGACATAATCTGAGATTAAATGTTAACTTAAATTCTGGCAGTGTTAGTGATTATATAAGTAAAACATCATAAAAAATAGAAAAGCATTTATTTTTCCTGAATTATGCTTTACAGAATCCGGTTTTTAGTGTAAAATATATATAGGGCATCTCTAAAAACCACCGGCTAAAGCCTTAGCACCTCATCTGCTTGCATATTTTTCGTTATGGCGCACAGAAATTCCTTGACATACGACAGTATGCCTGCGAAATTTCTATGCACCCTAACAAAAAATCTGACTGCGCATCTGAGGCACTATGGTTTTTAGAGGTGCCCTATAGATTATTTTTTTCGAGAGGTGCGCTATGGAACCAAGATATAAAAGAATATTATTAAAGGTCAGCGGAGAAGCTCTTGCCGGTGACAAAAAGACTGGTCTTAATTATGACGTAATTACTGAAATCTGCAAAAGCATAAAAAAATGTGCTGATGCCGGAGTTCAGATTGCTGTTGTTGTAGGCGGCGGAAATTTCTGGAGAGGACGTTCCAGCGGTGCTATGGACAGAACCCGTGCTGACCATATCGGTATGCTTGCAACTGCCATGAATGCTCTTGCTCTTGCTGACGTTCTTGAATCACTGGGCTGCGAAGTCAGAGTTCAGACAGCTATTACCATGCAGCAGGTTGCTGAACCCTATATCCGCAACAAGGCAATGAATCACCTTAAAAAAGGCAGGATAATCATTTTCGGCTGCGGTACAGGAAATCCTTTCTTCTCAACAGATACTGCTGCTGCTCTGCGTGCAGTTGAGATCGAGGCTGATATTTTCCTCAAGGCAACGCTTGTTGACGGCGTTTACGATAAGGATCCCCATAAGTTCGATGACGCTGTTAAATTTGACACGCTTACATTCAGTCAGGTACTCAGTGAGGAGCTTGCAGTTATGGACAGTACTGCTGCAACAATGTGCCGTGACAACGCTATGAAAATGCTGGTATTTGACCTTAGCCGTCCCGACAATATTTTTGACGCTGTTATGGGCGAAGATGTCGGAACAATTGTATCTGAATAATTTATACATATAATATATAACGAAAGGAAATTTAACATGAAAGAACAACTTAACATTACAAAGGAAAAAATGAACAAGAGCCTTAACGCTCTTGGAAACGAATTTGCAGGAATCAGAGCCGGACGTGCTAATCCCGGAGTTCTCGACAAGGTCATGGTTGACTACTATGGCTCTCCTACGCCTATCAATCAGATGGCAGCAGTTTCCGTTGCTGAAGCAAGAATACTTGTTGTACAGCCCTGGGACGTTTCAACACTCAAATCTATCGAAAAGGCTATTTTAGCTTCTGATGTGGGAATTACTCCTACAAACGACGGCAAAGTGCTCAGACTTGTTTTCCCTCAGCTTACTGAGGACAGACGTAAGGAGCTGTGCAAATCTGTAAAGAAATACGGCGAGGAATCAAAGGTTGCTGTACGTTCAATAAGACGTGACAGCATTGAAAAATTCAAGGCAATGAAGAAAAATTCTGAAATTACTGAGGACGATCTCAAGGATTGCGAAAAGAAGGTTCAGAACCTTACTGATGACTTCTGCGCTCAGATCGACAAAATGGTAGCCGAAAAAGAAAAAGAGATCATGAGCATCTGATTGGAGCGGAAATGGCTATATTTGATAAAAAGAAAAAAAGCGAACAGCAGTCGCTTCCGGAAAAGCTCCCTGAGCACGTTGGATTTATTATGGACGGCAACGGCAGATGGGCTAAAAAAAGAGGTCTGCCACGTTCCTTCGGTCACAGGGAGGGAGCAAAGAACTTCAAGAAAATCGTCCGCTACTGCAAGGACATCGGACTGAAGAACATTTCATTCTACGCTTTTTCCACAGAAAACTGGCAGAGACCTAAGGACGAGGTCGATACCATTATGGAGCTTTTCCGTGAATATATCGTTGACGTAAGAAACTTCCTTTCAGAGAACACAAGAATGATTTTTCTGGGGGATAAAAGCGTTTTTGACGATGACCTCCGTGAAAAGATGATAAAGCTGGAGGAGGATACTGCTCATTATACGGAAATGAACCTTATGATGGCAGTCAATTACGGCGGCAGAGATGAAATTGCCCATGCTGCAAGACTTCTTGCCCGCAAGGCGGCTGACGGCGAAATAGCTCCGGAGGATATTACAGAGCAGTCGGTGGCTGACTGCCTTTACACAAAGGGCATACCTGACGTTGACCTTGTTATTCGTCCAAGCGGAGAACTGAGACTTTCCAACTACCTTATATGGCAGTGCGCTTATGCGGAATATTATTTCACAGATATTCTCTGGCCTGATTTTACTCCGGGAGAGCTTGACAAGGCGCTTATTGACTTCGACAGACGTCAAAGACGCTTCGGAGGTGTGTAATGCTTACACGGATAATTTCTGCAGCCTTTGGAATAGCATTTATGGTCATGGTACTGATACTGCACAAAACCATAATGCTTCCGGCTGCAGTTGCGGCTATTGTTGCCGTCATGATGTTTGAGCTGCTCCGTACAGTTAAGCTTCACAAATGTCTGCCAATACTTATTGCGGTGGAATTCTGCGGAATATCTGTGCCCCTTGTAAGTGAATTATGGTATCGTCTCTATTTTGAGGGCGGTGAAAAGGATTTCTTTAATGTGTTCGGCTTTGAACCTCAGAATACCCTGATTTTTGAGATATCTCTTGCGGCGGCATTTATAGTTTTTATTGTATGGCTTAAAAAGCATAAGGAGATTCGCTATGAACAGGTGTTCTTTGCACTGGCTTCAATGATTCTTGTTCCGCAGGCTATGACAACAATGCTCCATATTGAACGCCGCAGCGGCGAACACGGAGTTTTCTTCCTCATTATGGGACTTTGCGGTGCATGGATTGCCGATTCCGGAGCTTATTTTACCGGAGTTGCTATAGGCAAACATAAGCTTTGTCCTGAAATCAGCCCTAAAAAGACTATTGAGGGCTTTGTGGGCGGAATAATCTCCACAGGAATAGTTTTTGCCGGTGCTTTTGCAGTTTATAATTACTTCATTGCTGAAAGCCGGATGGAGACTTATCATATTATAAGCTTTATAATTGCAGGAATGATATGTGCAGTAATCGGTACAGTGGGAGACCTGTCAGCTTCAATGATAAAAAGGCAGACGGGCATCAAGGACTACGGAAAGATAATGCCCGGTCACGGCGGACTTATGGATCGTTTTGACAGTGTGTTGTTTGTACTTCCGACATTCTATGCTTTCCTTTCACTGGCAGGTATAATATAATTGCAGTTATCAGTCTGCGGTGATGTTTTGTTGTGTGTAATTAAATGTATGGAAATCATTTTTACTTTTCGGCATTTAAAGGTGATATTTTCTTAATTTTTTGCCAATGGACAATGTTGTTTTGAATTCTCCTCATATTGATATACCCCTTTATGGGGTATATCAATATGAGACGGGGGAT
>JAEDLA010000194.1 GCA_016295545.1 Oscillospiraceae bacterium
TCAAGTCAGCTGATACAGCGAATGATAAAGCAGCAGAACAAGAAAAATGAAGAAAAAATTAAGGAGCTGAAGTCCTTTATTGAGCGATTTTCAGCTAATAAGTCAAAGTCAAATCAGGCGACATCAAGACGTAAGCTTATTGAAAAGCTGACGGTGGAGGAGCTTCCGGCGTCCAGCAGACGTTATCCCTTTATCGGCTTTGATATGGACAGAGAGCTTGGAAAGGACGTTTTGCAGGTAGAGGGACTTTCCAAAACAGTTGATGGGGTAAAGCTTCTTGACAACGTCAGCTTTACTCTCGGCAGAACGGATAAGGTAGCTTTTATCGGAGAAAGCGAACAGGCAATAACCATGCTTTTCAAGATACTTATGGAGGAGGAAAAGCCTGATTCAGGCAGCTTTAAATGGGGAGTTTCTGTTACTTCCTCCTATATGCCTGTTGATAATAATGCTTATTTTAATGACTGCAAACTGTCGATACTTGAGTGGATTCGTCAGTACTCCTTAAAAGATGAGACAGAAACCTATCTCAGAGGATTTCTTGGAAGAATGCTGTTCTCCGGTGATGATGTGTACAAACCGGTAAATGTACTGTCCGGTGGAGAAAAGGTTCGCTGTATGTTTTCGAGAATGATGCTTTTCGGCTCAAATGTACTTGTTCTTGACCGTCCTACAAATCACCTTGACCTTGAAAGCATCACAGCAGTAAATAATAGCCTTATCAATTTCAAGGGAGTTGTACTTCTTGCCTCTCATGACCATGAAATTCTCCAGACAACGGCAAACAGAATAATAGAAATAACTCCCGACGGCTGTATTGACCGTCAGGGAACTTATGAAGAATATATGGAATTGCGTAAAAATATGAATGCATAATAAAAATGCAGCAGCCTGTTCACGGGAATGAACAGGCTGCATTTTAGTCAGGCATTGTAATAAGCATCAAGATAAATCTGCCTTATCTCACTTATCAGAGGATATCGTGGATTAGCTCCTGTACACTGGTCATCAAAAGCCTGTTCAGTCATTTCATCAAGAGTTGCAAGGAAGATTTGCTCAGATATACCGTATTCTCTGATAGATTTTTTAATTCCTGTAACAGCTTTCAGCTCATCAATTTTTTCAATAAGCTTATTGAAGCATTCCATATCATCATTTCCTCTGATGCCTATGAAGCCCGCTATTTCAGCATATCGTTCAAGAGCATGAGGATATTTATACTGGGAAAAGCTGCCCATTTTTGCAGGAGCTGATGCAATATTGAACAGCATTACGTGCTTTATCAGCAAAGCATTGGCAACTCCGTGAGGCAGATGATGAAAAGCTCCTAATTTATGAGCCATAGAGTGGCAGACTCCAAGAAAGGCATTGGCAAAGGCTATTCCGGCAATAGTTGAAGCGTCAGCCATTTTTTCACGGGCAACGGGATCAGCTGCACCATTTTCATAGGCTGAGGGCAGGTAGCGGAATATATTTTTAATTGCAGTAAGGGCAAGACCGTCGGTGTAATCCGTAGCCATGACTGAAACATAGGCTTCAAGAGCATGAGTAAGAGCATCGATTCCCGAAGCGGCTGTAAGGCTTTTTGGCTGATTCATCATCAGATCAACATCAATGATTGCCATATCAGGCATAAGCTCATAGTCGGCGAGAGGATATTTAACTCCGTCCTCCTCATTAGTAATAACGGCAAAGGGAGTGACCTCCGAACCTGTACCTGAAGTGGTAGGAATAGCAACAAAGCAGGCTTTTTTGCCCATTTCCGGGAATGGGTATATTCTCTTGCGAATGTCGATAAAACGCATTGCCATATTGCTGAAATCAGCGTCAGGGTGCTCGTAAAGAACCCACATTATTTTAGCTGCGTCCATTGCTGAACCGCCGCCGATTGCAATAATACAGTCCGGTTCAAAAGCGGTCATTGCTTCAGCGCCTTTTTGTGCAGAAGTAAGAGTAGGATCGGGTTCTACCTCAAAAAAAGTGGTGTGTATTATGCCAAGCTCATCAAGCTTACGGGAAACACAGTCTGTACAGCCGTTTTTATAGAGGAAACTGTCAGTGACAATAAAAGCCTTTTTCCTGTGCATGACGCTTTTCAGTTCTTCAAGTGCAACAGGCAGACAGCCCTTTTTGAAATAGATTTTCGGTGGAGTTCTGAACCACAGCATATTTTCTCTCCTTTCAGCAACGATTTTATAATTTAGAAGATTTTTTACACCAACGTTATCTGAAACAGAGTTTCCACCCCATGAACCGCACCCCAGAGTGAGTGAGGGGGCAAGATTAAAGTTATAAAGGTCACCGATTCCACCGTGAGAAGCCGGAGTATTTACAAGAATACGGCAGGTTTTCATTCTGTGTGAGAAAATTTTAATTTTATCCTTTTCTGTTACTTCATTTATGAATAATGAGGAGGTGTGTCCGAATCCGCCGTCCTGAACAAGTCTGTCTGCCTTTTCAACAGCCTCCTCAAATGACTGAGCCTTATACATTGCAAGTACAGGGGAGAGCTTCTCGTAGGAAAATTCCTCCTCCGGACCGACTGATTCCACTTCGCCAATCAGTATCTTTGTGTTTTCGGGAACTTCAATTCCGGCAAGTTCAGCGATTCTGTATGCGCTCTGACCGACGATTTTTGCGTTTACCGAGCCGTTAATGATAATAGTTTTTCTTACCTTTTCAGTTTCATCGGGAGTGAGAATGTGACAGCCTCTGAAAACAAATTCCTCTCTGACAGCGTCATAAACAGGAGCTTCAACAATAACCGACTGCTCTGAGGCGCAAATCATTCCGTTGTCAAAGGTTTTGGAATGAATAATTGAGTTTACTGCATTAACAATATCAGCTGATTTTTCAATAACAGCCGGAGTATTGCCTGCACCAACGCCGATAGCCGGTTTGCCGCTTGAATAAGCTGCTTTTACCATACCGGTACCGCCTGTGGCAAGTATAATATCTGCTTCTTTCATGACGGTATTTGTAAGCTCAAGAGAGGGCGAATCAATCCACCCGATAATGTTCTCCGGAGCACCTGCTTCAACAGCGGCTTCAAGAATGATCCTTGCTGCTTCAATTGTACATTTTTTAGCTCTCGGGTGAGGGGAGAGTATAATGCCGTTACGTGTTTTCAGTGCAATAAGGGATTTGAAAATTGCTGTTGATGTTGGATTTGTTGTAGGTATAACAGCAGCAATGATTCCGACAGGCTCAGCAAAAGTCATTGTGCCGTAAGCATCATTTCTATCGATAATTCCGCAGGTAGGAGTATTTTTATAAGCGTTGTAGATATGTTCGGAAGCAAAGTTATTCTTGATTACCTTGTCCTCAACAACGCCCATTCCCGTTTCTTCAACAGCCATTTTTGCAAGGGGGAGACGCATTTTATTTGCAGCAAGAGCTGCAGCCTTAAATATTTTATCAACCTGTTCCTGAGAGTAAGCCGAGAATTTTCGCTGAGCTTCTCTTGTTTTGTTAAACAGCTCCATGAGAGAGTCAACATTGTCTACATTAGGACTTTTATTTAAATCAGTAATACTTTTTTTCATAAAATCACTCCAATTCTTTGTAATAACACACTAAATATATTATAACACAGCCTATATATTTTGTCAAATATTATCTTGAATATTAA
>JAEDLA010000195.1 GCA_016295545.1 Oscillospiraceae bacterium
ATTTTGATAATATCATTCAGGTTTATTCTGACGATTACTACGAAAGTCATGATTATGAGTACAATGAAGACGGAACAATTGCTGTAGATATGTATAACGATCCTCTGAAATCAGAAACATATCTTTATACTTATAACCCTGACAAAACATTATTAAAATTTCAGACTAAGGGTGATTATACCTACACACTTTTTGAATATGATGAATACGGACAGGTTATTCATGAATATATCATGAATGAGTCGGATAACAGATGCATGGTTGCAACTGATTATGAAAATATTTATGAAAATGGAAATTTGATTATTCATAAAGAGAAAGGAAATGATCCGATAAGTACTGCAACAACATATGAATATGATAATGATGGAAGTGTCACTCGTGAAATATATAAATCCAATTATCTTGGAGAAATAATCTCTGATTCTTCATACACCTATTACGAAGACGGAAAAATAAAATCCGAAAACAGATACTATGTTTATGATGATATACCAGTTCTTTATGAGTATGAATACATCTACTTCAAATAACATAATGAGGGTATGAACTATTTTAAATTTTCCTTTAAACCACTTACAACTTCCAGTTTGATAAGCATAATTACAAGCACCCCCGGTCTGAGAAGAATTCTTTTTCTTCAGACCGGGGGTGTTTAATGCTGTATTGAACACACTTTCCATTTCTGCATCAGTCATAATTTTTTGCGTATCTGAAATCAACAGCGCCGGAAAAAGCATCATAGCCGATATCCTCGTTGGCATTTCCTGCAACAAGATAGGTGTTCTTGTAGAATACGGGAATGAAGCTGTACTGGGACAAAATCTTTTTTTCGGCATCGGCGAAAAGCTCCACAAGCTCCGAAGAATCAGGGCATTTCCGCAGGGACTTTATAGTCTGTTCCGCTTCGCCTGAAACTTTTATAAGCGGATCTTCTGCAAACTGTTCAAGAACGGAAACACCGCTGTTATAAAGTCCTCTCACGGGATAAAGGGCAAGCTGATATTCTCCGTTTTCAATGCGCCTGTCAAACTCAGCCGCTGTGACCTCCTCAATGCCGATATATAAGCCGAGAATATCCTGCCACCGCTGTGTTATGACATGAAGACAGCCGGAATCCACCGTATCAGTGCATACAAGAAGCTTCACAGAATCAAAGGATTCGATGTTCAGCTCTGATTTTGCGGAGCTGTAGCAGCTTTTTGCCTCCTCCTCACTGAACCTGTTCATAAGACGGTCGGAGGACAGCTCACGGTAGCTTCTGCCAAGCAGTGAAACAGCCGGAGGAATAATGCCTCTGGCGGCTTCGGCATCACTGTCAAGAGCCTGACTCAGCTCGTTGTAGTCTATGCTGTATGCAAGGGATTTACGCAGATTTTCATTTGAGAAGACAGTGCTGTCCGGATTGAAAACGATTCCGAGAGTAATGCTGCGGTAAGCGTCAACGGTATATTTTTTCTTGTTGTAGGCTTTGGCGTTGAGAGTGGTAATGCAGTCTATCCCGCCGTCTTTGAAAAGCTTTTTTATATCAGCTTCATTTTTTTCTATAGTGAAGCTGAGAAAAGAGGGGAGAATCTCGTCGTCCTCATAGCTGTTTGCGGAATTTTTTTTCATATAGAGAATGTTATTGCTGCCGTAGGGATCATAAAACCACTGACGGACAAAAAAAGCTCCGTTGGACATGACTGATTTATCATCAAGACCATATCTGCCCTTTGTGGAAAGGAAAAAGTCCTCGTTGCACGGAGAAGCGGCGTTTGAGGCAAGAAGCGTCAGAAAATCGGCAGAGGGATATTCAAGCTCGATAACAAGAGTTGTGCTGTCGGCAGCTGTAACGCCTGCACTGTCAGCCGGTGCGGAGCCGTTTATGATAGCTGAACCGCCCTTTATGCAGGAAAATTCATCTGCAAAGGGAGAGCACATCTCGGGATCAAGAATACGCCTGAATGCGAAAACGTAGTCCTGAGCGGTAACGGGAAAGCACTCCGATTCTTCAATTTTATCATCGTCATTGTAGTCAAAGAACCAGTAGTTGTCGCTGCGAAGCTTGAAAGTATAGGTTGAACCGTCCGGAGATATCTCATAGGATTCAGCATTGGAGCAGACGGGATTTCCGGAGGGATCAAGCTTCATAAGCCGGCTGTACAGGTTGGAAATAACAGTTTCTGAGGATTCATCACAGGCAAACTGAGGATCAAGGCTCTGAGGATTGTTGAGCAGAGCGGCATTGTACATATGACCGCTGCCGTCGCCCTTTGAATCGCTGCTGCCGCAGGAAAAAAGGGCTGATGTAAGCAACAGGGCGCAGAGCAGAGCCGTTTTCTTTATCATTTTAGTCTCCTTGTTTTATATATTTGTATCCATAACGTATTATCATGTAAAAAACAAACGGGCAATGCCCGCTTGTTTATACTTATTTTATTGCGGAATATCTGTTTGTGCAGCAGATGTATCAGCGGCTGCCGGAGCTTCTCCGGAGAGAGAAACTGTAATAATGAAGCCGTCAATATTGTTTCCTGATATTGTATAGGGCAGCTGTGACGGAACAGGAACTTCTGTAGCTCCCTCGCCGTTGGCAGATGCATAGTAAACCTGATACTGAGCAGTGCCAGCTGTTATCTGGAGAGGACTTGTGTTAGTATATGTTTTGACTGTTTCAATATACTCCTCAAGGCAGAGATTGTTCTGCTTGATGTAAACGGCGTGGGGAACACCAACATATCTGTATGTATATGTTCTTGCACTTTCGCCGGTCAGAGTATCCTTGCCCTCAGGGAAACGGAGAATAAAGCCGTAATTTGCAGCATTTTCATCTATCCATGCATAGTTGTCCTTGGGCTGGTAGTAGTATGAACCCTCTCCGGGAGGGAAAATTCCCATATCAAAAGTTCTTGCAGTATGATAATCGGTGCAGCCGCCCTGGAATTTTGAAGTACCGCTGTTGAATTTGTCGGTCTGTTCCTCAAGAGTGCGGTAGCCGCCGAAAACGCTTATATTAGCATTGGCGGAAACAGATGAAGCAGCCTGCATAAGAGCGTTGAGCTGAGCGATAACACGGGAATCAAGTGAAACAACGTTATCGCTTACGCCGTAGTAATCGTTTCTGTTGTCATAGAGGGTAGCAAGGGAAATGTCCTCCGGCTGGAACTTGTAGGGATACAGGGAGTTTACAAGGATAAGGTCACCGTTGCTGACCTGAGCACGGTCGACGCTCTGTGTGGTAAACTCAACAGTTCCTGAGGGTACAGGCTGAGTTGGCGCAGGAGTGTCGGGAGACGATACATTACTGTCTGCGGAAGCGCTTGTAGTAAGCTCGTCCACCACAGAATCAGATGACTGAGAGGAGCTATTATCCTTTCCGGAATCCTTTTTTGAGCAGCTTTTTGTACATGAGGTAATAATAACGATCAATACAACAAGAACAAGAACGACAGCAATTATTCTGTCATATCTTATTCTGTAACGTTTATGATTTCTTCTTCTGTTTCCGTTGTTCATATTTTGTATCCTTTCACGATTTTTAATACTAATTCCATATCGTTCTGATGAAAAAGTTGTCTGATAGCGTTTCGTC
>JAEDLA010000196.1 GCA_016295545.1 Oscillospiraceae bacterium
CCGGAGCTTTTTTCGGCGGTGCATGGTGGGTTGCTCCCAGTGCCTATTTTGTGGGAATTGCAGCCATAATCATATCAGGAATAATGCTGAAAAAAACTAAGCTCTTTGCCGGTGAGCCTGCGCCGTTTGTTATGGAGCTGCCTGCATATCACCTGCCAACAGCGGGAAATGTTCTCCGGTCTATGTGGGAGCGTGGCTGGTCTTTCATAAAAAAGGCAGGTACTGTAATTCTTTTATCTGCGGTTATTCTCTGGTTCTTACAGGGCTACGGCTTCAGCAACGGAAGATTCGGAGCTGTTGAGCTTAACGATTCTCTCCTTGCTACAATCGGTCATGCTATTGCATGGATATTCACACCGCTTGGCTGGGGTGACTGGAAATTCGCCGTAGGAACAGTAACCGGACTTATCGCAAAGGAAAATGTCGTTACAACATTCGGCGTTCTTCTGAGTGGACTTGAAGAAGCTTCTGAGAATGACGCAAGTCTCCTTTCAGGTCTTGCTTCATTGATTGGTCCTCTCGGAGCATATTCATTCCTTATATTCAATCTTCTCTGTGCTCCCTGTTTTGCGGCTATGGGAGCTATTAAAAGAGAAATGAACAGTTTCAAATGGACTGCTTTTGCCATAACTTATCAATGCGTTTTTGCCTATTGCATTTCTCTTATGGTTTACCAGTTTGGCAGCCTGTTTACAGGAAATGTTCACATTGTGGGACTGATTTTTGCAATAGCCGTACTTGTTCTTATAGTCTATATGCTGACACGCACTTACAATGAAAATTCCACGCTGAGCAGAAAACTCAGAACTGCCGGAAACAAAGCTTAGGAAAGGAATAAACACAATGAATTTATTAACTGAAAACATTGGAACGATAATTGTGGGAGCAGCACTCCTTGCCGTTCTTGCACTTGTAATTTTCAAAATGGTCAGGGATAAAAAACAGGGAAAGTCCTCCTGCGGCTGTGAATGCAGCCATTGTCAGAATGCGGCTTACTGTCACGGAAAAAGCCTGCACTCCCGCAATGAATAGAAAATATAACGAATAAGCCTGAGAAAAACAAAATCTTCTCAGGCTTATCAGATTTCAGGGCAGTATTTACGGTAACCTGCTGGGGAAAACCTTTCTGAAGAAAGGTTCTTCCCCAGACCCCTTTCCAAAGACTTTAATTTATTTTTTCTCAGAGGGGCTAAAAGCCCCTCTGAGAAAAAATGAGCTAAAGTTTTAGGAAGGGAGTTTGAGGGAGAACCCTTTTTCAAAAGGGTTTCCCTCAACAGGTCACGCAAATATCTGCCCTGAAATCTGATTATTTATTCACTTTCCAGTTAACATACTCGTGTATAGTCAATTTTTCGTTCTGAGTTACTGTTGCATTATAGGCGTAGCAGCCAAGAACCATTGATGCGTCAGAGGGAGTTACTTTTCCGTCTCCGTTAATATCACTGGCAGCAAGCTGCAAGCCTGTTAAACTGCATTTACCGGAAGTTGCATTATCAGCATAGGCTTTAAGGATTGCAGAAGCGTCTGATGCCGTTATCATGGAATCGCTGTTCAGGTCACCCATAGCCTCATATTCTCCCACAATAACATTAAGCTTGTCCACAGTGAATTCTGTACCGTATTCAATCTGAACCGGCTCATCTTTCTGAGTATTAACCCGATAGCACTGGGAATGTCCGCCGTGACTGTCCTGAGAATCTGCTGACAGCATTCTTATATCATAAATTCCGGCAGGTATCTGACTATCAAAAACTGCGTCAAAACGTGCAAAAGGATATGCGTCAGAAGCTCCGCCGCCCATAACTTCCAGCGTAGTATTTCCAATAGCCTTTATATTGAAAAGCGAAAGAGCAAGGGTATTTCCGTCGATTTTGTCACTTTCATTCTCATAGCTTGCGGTATAAATCGTATAAGAATTATTTACGCTATAGCTGCCGTCCTCATTTAATGTACCGTAGCAGAAAGGCAGGTCTGTTTCCTTTGGATTCAGCAGATTCGTAAGCTTAATATACTCCGAATCTGCTCTCCAATAGGCTACAGCAGAATTTGTGATCTTATCCTTATCATCAATATAAACGCCTAAATTAAGCGTAAGACCGCCGTTTGCAAGAGCTTCCTCATCAATCTGGACTGTATCGCTGCCGTAGTATCTTACTCCGTCAGAAACAGCACTTCTGTCTGCGGCATTTATGTAATATCTTACAGCGCTGCTGTCCTCAGCTGATACAGTGAAAGAAGTACTGGCAGCCGAAACTGTCATTACAGCTGCAAGAACTGCAAATAATTTTTTCATAAATACTCTCCTTTACAGAATGTCGCACATATCAAGCACGACCTCCGCAACTCTTTTGGCGGCAATTTTCTCAAATTCATCAAATGACATAGCTCCCTCATCATCAGCATTATCGGAAATACATCTTACGCTGACAAAGGGCATTTTGTTCAGGAAACAGCAGTGACCAACAGCAGCGCTTTCCATATCAACTGCATAGGGAGACAGTCTGCTGAATATCTCCGCCTTGACCTCGTTGCTGGAAATAAAAGCCTCGCCGGATACTATTCTTCCTCTGTGGCTTTTGATTCCGGATTCAGCGCATATCTTCTCAGCTGTGGAAACAAGTTTCTCATCAGCCTTGAAAATTCCGCAGTAGGGCGGATAATCATTGAGGAAGTGCAGGTCAAGGTCATGGGGAAGAACCTCGCTGGACACAACAATGTCGCACACCTTTACATCAGGGTTCATGCCTCCGGCAATACCGGCGTTTATCACAGCCTCCGGCTTGAAATTGTCTATCATCACCTGTGTGCAGACAGCCGCATTTACCTTGGCTATACCGCAGCAGACATTGACTATCTTCCTGCCGTTTCTGTGATTTATGTAGAAGTCGAAGCCGGAAATATTCTGTATCTCGGCTTTTCCTAAAATGCTTCTTATATCTGCAAGTTCAGAGGGCATTGCTCCGATTATTGCTATTGTTTTCATGTCTGATACTCCTTTGATTAAATTTTTCCGGCTCAGAAATTCTCTGTCCGTCTCTGTTTTCTCAGAGCGGAACGTTTCTCCGCAGCCTGCCATTCAGCCGCTTCTTCCTCAGTTTCAATTTTCAGCTGAGGAACTTCTGTAGGCTTCTCATTATTGTCAAGGGCAACCATTACAAGGTATGCCGTATTTATCAGCTTGCGTGTTCCGTCAAGATTCTCCACATAGGACTTGACGCAGACCTCCATAGAGGTACGTCCCGTATGGGTTATATGTCCGCAGACTATAACTGTATCGTTGGGATATGCCGGAGCGTTGAATGAAAGAGTGTCCACAACAGCTGTTGTAACATTTTTTCCGGAATGACGTCTTGCAACAACTGCCGCAACAACATCTATCCACTCCATAAGCTGACCGCCGAAAAGCCTGTTATAGCCGTTTATGTTCGCCTGTGTAAGAACCTGAACCTGTTCAGCACAGGATTCCCTGACTGTTTTTTCCATAATAACTCCTTTTCATCACACAAATCAAATTTTACTTGTATTGGTTTATTTAAGGGGGACGCCGTCCCCCTTAACCCCCTGCCAAAGGG
>JAEDLA010000197.1 GCA_016295545.1 Oscillospiraceae bacterium
TGACGGAACGATAGCGGACAAATTTTTCAGCAGGTTGATGTGGAATTAGTATTACATAAGCCCTTTATAAAGCTGGATTATCTCCTCAACGCTTGTTTCTCTGGGATTTCCGGGACGGCAGGCATCAGCATAAGCACTTTCAGCAAGAAAAGCAATGTCCTCCTCTTTCAGTATGCCCTTTAAGTCAGCCGGAATGCCAACATCTTCGCTGAGCTTTTTAACAGCAGCAATTGCAGAATCAGCAGCTTCTTCCTCCGTCATAGCATCGATTCCTTCAACGCCCATAGCCTTGCCAATGGCACGATAACGTGCTCCGGCAGCCGGCTTGTTATACTCAAGACCTGTAGGCAGAATTATTGCACAGGCAACTCCGTGAGGAGTATCGTAAAGTGCAGACAGTCCGTGAGCCATTGAATGAACAATGCCCAGTCCTACGTTGGAAAATCCCATGCCTGCGATATACTGACCAAGTGCCATGCCCTCTCTGCCGGCAGGCTCATTTTTCACAGCGCCACGAAGATTCTCCGAAATAAGCCGAATAGCTTCAAGGTGGAACATATCAGAAATTGCACAGGCACCCTTTGTGATATACCCCTCAATTGCGTGGGTAAGAGCGTCCATGCCTGTAGCCGCAGTAAGTCCCTTTGGCATAGAGGACATCATGTCGGGATCAACAACAGCAATTTCAGGAATATCGTTAGTGTCAACGCAGACGAATTTTCTTTTCTTTTCCACATCGGTAATAACATAATTTATGGTGACCTCAGCAGCAGTTCCGGCTGTTGTAGGTACAGCAATGGTGAAAACGGCGTGTTTTTTCGTGGGAGCAACACCCTCCAGAGAACGGACATCAGCAAACTCAGGATTATTTATGATGATTCCCACAGCCTTTGCTGTATCCATAACTGAACCGCCGCCAATAGCAATAATGCAGTCAGCTCCGGAGCTTCTGAACTTCTCAACTCCGTCCTGAACGTTTTCAATAGTCGGATTGGCTTTAATATCAGAAAAAACATCATAAGCGAAACCTGCTTCATCAAGCAGTGCTGTAACCTTTTCCGAAACGCCGAATTTAATAAGGTCGCTGTCAGTGCAGACAAAAGCCTTTTTAAAGCCTCTGGCAGAAAGCTCCGGAACGATATTCAGTATTGCTCCGCTGCCATGATAAGAAATAGTATTAAGTACGATACGACTTGCCATAAAAAATCAAACTCCTTTGCTGTAAAATATAACTATTCAGTTTCAACAACTGTTGATAATATTGTATCATATTATGCTGAATATTTCAAGTCCTTTTACAAAAGTTTTCAGGAAATTTATTTTAACATCAGGCAAGCCGTATTTTCAGTCACAAATGATTTTGAAGCAGACGGTATTTTCAATTATAAGCGGAGTGTTATAGACAAAAAATACTATACCGGAGGAATTTGACCGGATAACAGATGAAGTCTCACCGTCAAAGGGGTTCAGTATCTCTCCCAGTACAGCATTTTCCTCAACGTGCTTTCCTGAACGGAGCAGTACTTCCGGTCAGATATAATAATCTCCGCCGGCATTTTCATTGTTATGTTCAAGAATATCCTGCAGTGTAATGCTGTCAAAAAAGCGGTTTGTCAGCGCATAAAATTCTTCCCATACGTAAAGGGTATTGCAGCTTTCAAGCTTAGGGCAGTCGTTCACCTCGTATTCCAGACATGAAACCGGAGCAAGCGAACCCTCTGTTGCACGAAGGACATCTCCCACAGTACAGTTTCCGGCAGGCTTGTTAAGACGGTAACCGCCCTTGTTGCCTCTGTTTGTGCGAAGCAGTCCTGCCTTGTTCAGCATGGGCACTATCTGTTCAAGATATTTTTTGGAGATATCCTGCCTTGAAGCAATATCATTGAGAGAAATATAGCCCTCTCCCTGATTTTCTGCAAGGTCAACAAGCATTCGCAGTGCATAACGTCCTTTTGTTGAAATTTTCATATAAGTCCTCCTTCCTGAATAAATAAGATACACCTATTATACTACATATTTGATATGAATGCAAGTACTTGAAAAAAGGTTTCTGCAAAATGACAGAAACCCTTTTCGGCTGAACCTGTGCCGGATATTTTTCGGCAGAATTATGTAGAATTACTTTACACTCTGAAAGCCGTGTTCAAGGTCAGCTATTATATCGTCGATATGCTCAGTACCAATGGAAAGACGTACTGTATTCGGCTTGATTCCGGCTGAGAGAAGCTCCTCCTCGTTCATCTGTGAATGTGTGGTCGATGCAGGGTGAATAACAAGCGACTTAACATCTGCAACATTTGCAAGAAGTGAGAAAAGCTCCAGACTTTCAGTAAATTTCTTTGCATCATCAGCAGTTCCCTTTATCTCAAAGGTGAAAATAGAAGCTGCACCATTGGGGAAATACCTGTTATAAAGTTCCTTTGCTTTACCCTCTGCAAGTGACGGGTGATTTACATTTTCAACCTGCGGATGATTTTTAAGGAATTCCACAACTTTCAATGCGTTCTCAACATGACGTTCAAGACGGAGAGAAAGTGTTTCCAGTCCCTGTAAAAGGAGGAATGAGTTGAAAGGAGAAATTGTTGCGCCCTGATCTCTCATCAGAGTTGTACGAAGCTTCATGATATATGCGATATTGCCGCAGGCTTCAGTAAATACCACTCCATGATATGACGGATTAGGCTTTGAAAGTCCCGGAAATTTATCGTTCTGTGCCCAGTCAAAGTTACCGCCGTCAATGACAACGCCGCCCATTACTGTACCGTGACCGCCGATAAACTTAGTTGCAGAGTGAACAACGATGTCTGCGCCATGCTCAATAGGACGAAGCAGAAATGGTGTAGCAAAGGTGTTGTCCACGATAAGAGGAATACCGTGCTTGTGTGCAATTGCGGCTACAGCTTCAATATCAAGAACGTCTGAATTGGGATTGCCAAGTGTTTCGGCGTAGAGAAGCTTTGTGTTGGGTTTGATTGCCTTTTCAAAGTTTTCAGGCTCGGAGGGGTCAACAAAGGTTGTGGTAAGTCCCTGTTCAACAAGTGTGTTTGCAAGGAGATTATAGCTTCCGCCGTAAAGGTTTGCAGATGATACGATATGGTCGCCGGCTGTGGCAATGTTCTGAATTGCGTATGTAATAGCGGCTGAACCTGACGCTGTAGCAAGAGCTGCTGCACCGCCCTCAAGAGCTGCAATACGTTGCTCAAACACATCGGAGGTCGGATTCATCAGTCTTGTGTAAATGTTTCCGCCCTCTGTAAGACCGAATCTGCCGGCAGCCTGTGCTGAATCCTTGAATACGTATGAAGTAGTTGCGTAAATCGGAACTGCTCTTGCGTCTGTTGCAGGGTCAGGATTTTCCTGTCCTACATGGAGCTGCAATGTTTCAAATTTATAATTATTAGCCATTTCTTTTCTCTCACTTTCATAAAATACAGATTATATTGCTTTGGGAATAAAATATAGATAATTACTTTGTCGGGCAAGCCGTTGGGGAGTGGGTGTGCTGGGGGGCGTAAAGCGGCGCTGCGCTGGCTTTATTATTATTGGTATATGTTTGTTGCAGAAA
>JAEDLA010000008.1 GCA_016295545.1 Oscillospiraceae bacterium
GATTGACGAAACGCTATCAGCCAACTTTTTCATCAGAACGATATGGAATTAGTATAAAATAACAAAAACAAGCCCTGAAGCTGTTTTAGGAAACTGCTTCAGGGCTTAAAAATTTATTCAGGCATTACATTTTTTCTTATTGCGATAATCGCTGATAATAAGAGCCGCAAAGGCAAATGCACTGATTATTATATTCGGCAGCATAAAAAGTATTCCGATAATAAGGGAGGAGTGTTCAGCAAGAGCTGACTGGTCAGGAATCATTAAAGCCGGAATAGTATTAATGAAAATATCAACGGCTGAATGACAGAGAACTGCCGGATATACGGAATTAGTCTTTTTAGTTAGCCAGGTCAGAAAAGCTCCGTAGAAAATACAGGAAACAGACATTGCTATAAATCCGCCAAAGGGGAAGAAATCATAATCCTTGCCGTAGTTAAAGCCTTTGGCAATCATCGGAGCGTGCCACATTCCCCATATTATACCGCTTATGATAATTGCCGGAACAGTTCCTGTAAGCTTTTCCAGTCGGGGAGTAAGGTATGCACGCCAGCCGAATTCCTCTCCGAATGTAATAACGGAGGTTATAATGCAGAGCGAAAGATTCATCATGAGTATCCCGGCAATCTGTGTTTTACCGTAGAATTCCACGGAATCTGCAAAGCTGTAATCCGGAATATAGTTTACAATAAGCAGAATCGCAGCAAATACTGAGCCGATAACTCCAAAAAGCACAGCAAAGATGTAGTATCGTATATTCCCTTTGAAGTTAGTGCGGAGGAGCATTTCTGACGTTCCCTCTTTAGTAATAAGACGGGTAAGAATATTTGCAATTGCCGGAGGGAACATTATCAGCAGCGATTGCAGCTCAGTAGTCTTATTAACGTCCTTTATCCAGAAAATTGAAATGAGATATGTAGGAATATAGGCAAGAACAGTAAATATTACAATGCGTTTCAAAAGAAGTTTTTTCTCATTTTGCATAGTCTTCCACTCCTCTCAGATATAATTTGCAGGATATTCTGTAGGAAATGTAATATGCTGCAATGGCAACGAATGAGAATACACCGAAAGCTATCATAGTCCATGCAGGGTAGTTCTGATTAAGCATTATATTCATAATTTTTTCAACAAATTCTTCCATAGAGCCGAATATTGACAAATCGCCGAAAAGGAAATAGATTCCGACTATTAATACTACAATAAGTAAGAGATAGCTTTTTATCTTTGTGCCGCTTTTGCTGCCGAATCTTATAATAAAGGGAAATTCAAGGGCACGGTTAAAGAGCTGTAAATAAAACAGAAATGCAAAAAGTATCATAGGAGAAGAACCCTCACCGGCAATAGCAATTATAATAAAATTTGAAAGCATACTGTAGAAGAGAACAGCTATTGAGATAATAAGAGAGAAAAAGTATTTTGAGCCGACCTGACCATAAACCGAAAGAGGAGAGGCTGATGCGTAGTAAGCCCATTTTTTCCTTTCATCTCCTTCAAAAAGACCTTCCTGCATCATTCCAACTAATGAAAAGGTGAATACGTAAATGAGCGGCCAGAAAAGATTGAAGAATTCAAAGTCAGTATCTTCACCGGATATAGCCAAAAAGTTCAATGATGTTATAAGAATTACAGAAATAGCTATCATAATGATATTTTTGCGCTGAACAATAAAATCCTTGTAGAGTAATCCTGCCATTATGAAATTCGCCTCCTTTTAAGTTCTTTTACAGTAAAGAAGTAGCCTGCTGCAAGGCTTATGATGATAACAAAGGGAGCGGCAATAGCTACAATATCCCTGAGGTTGAGGGCTAAATCAACAAATTTTTCAACAAAAGCATCACCGAACTGGTCATCGGGGTTTGCAGAGAAAAAATTATCTTTAAACTTAAAAGCCGCAAACATGATGCCTGCTTCTAAAATCACCATAACAATCATCATTCTTCCTATTACAGCATTTTCATTTCTGTATTTTAAAAGCATAGGCAGTGAAGCAGATTGTATAAGTGTGCAGAAAAGCATAATTATCAGAATATATTTTATTATATCCAGACTTAAAGAGCGATGTGATATAACTGCAAAAACAAGAGCATTCAGAACTGATAAAATAAATGCAGTCAGAAGAAACACAAATTTTGTTTTGTATTTCAGTAATGCATACTGTTTTTCGCTTACAGGGAGAGAATAAGAAAAAATATCCCACTTGCATCTGATATCTGCAATAGTAACGCCGTTATTTCCACAGCAGGTAAAAAGAAGCAATGAAGGAGCAATGGAAAAAATATAATATGTAGTAGCGTCAAGAGATTTGTAATACTCCTGCAGATTTCCGCAAACCATGCTTGCTCTGATAAGCAGACCGATTATTATAAATTTTAAAGCAACTGAAATATTTATAATATAATTTTTTCTGCCTATATACAGGTCCTTGAATAAAAGTCCTTTCATAATCAGTGCCACTCCTTTTTTCTGCGGTTAACATAGAAAAGCATTATTTCCTCAAGGGTGGTATTATCCATGATGATTCCGGAGTATTTCTGAGAGCACACTTTTTTATCTGCAACCATAACCTCTGCGCCGAAATCAGTAATTCGTGCGCTGATTATGTCAGCTTCATCGATTTGTTTATAGTTATCTACGGAACATTTCATAACACCGTGATTTTCAAGAATATCGTCCTTATAGCCTGTAAGGAGAAGCTTTCCCTTGTCAATAAAGGTTACGCTGTCCGCAATTTTTTCAAGGTCTGATGTGATATGTGAGGACATGAGTATGCTGTGATTTTCGTCCTGTAAATACTCAAGAAAAATGTCAAGTATCTCGTTTCTTACAACAGGGTCAAGACCTGTAGTAGCTTCGTCCATAATGAGCAGTTTTGCGTTATGGGAGAGAGCTGCGGCAATCTGAAGCTTCATTTTCATACCTTTCGAGAACTGTCCTATTTTCTTTTTGCGTGGAAGTGCAAATCTGTCCAGATATTCAAAATATTTCTCGTTATCCCATTCCTTGAAAATATCACGGAGAATTATGCTGATATGATTAGCGTTAAGCTGGTCGTGAAAGGGAAGCTCATCGAAAACAGCGGCAATTTGTTCTTTAATGGCAATTTCGTCCTTTTCATTGTCCAGTCCGAGAATGCGGATAGTTCCTGAATCCTTTTTGATAATATTCAGCAGAGAGTTTATAGTTGTAGTTTTACCGGCACCGTTCTGTCCGATAAATCCCATAATACTGCCCTTTGGAACATTAAAGCTTATATTGTCAAGTGTAAATCCATCATATTTTTTAGTCAGCCCGTCAATTTCAATGGCGTTTTCGTAATCACACATTGTCTGTACCTCCAAAAATAATTTCAGTCATTTCTTTAAGTTCGTCAAGGCTTATTCCAGACTGCTTAGCCTTTTCCGATGCCTGAGCAAGAAGCGCTTCGATCTGTTTCAGATTCTCCTCACGGAGAAGATCCGGATTCTGAGCCTTTACAAAGCTGCCCTTGCCGGTGTAGGATTCAATGAATCCGTCGTGTTCAAGTTCCTCATATGCACGTTTAGTAGTAATAACGCTAATGCGAAGCTCCATTGCAAGTGTACGCATAGAGGGAAGAGCGTCCCCTTCCTTCAGAGTACCGTTAATAATGAGCCCCTTTATCTGCGAGGAAATCTGCTGATAAATAGGAATTCCTGATGAATTGCTGAGAATAATATCCATAGTTCACCTCATAATGTATATATACAATATACACATTATATCAGGTATATATACAATTGTCAATAGTTTTTTAAAGTTAAATTATTATTATAAATATGACTGTTCTTATATGATTTTTAAGGGTATTGACATTGAATCACCTTACGTATATAATTATAATATGTATATTATAATCAGGAGGAATAAACATTGTTTAATATTTTCAAAAAGAAACAGCCGGAAAATGATATTACGGCTGAAAAGGAAGTTAAAACTGAGAAAAATGAGCAGCAGACCGAAAAAAATGAACAGCAGCCCGCAGGTTCAATGGACGGCAGTGAGTTTGTGCGTAAATATATGGAGCTGTATGCTCCCTATACCATAAAGGATTTTGTTATTAAAGAGCGTCCCTTTGAGGAGCTGCCTGACATAGACCAGTATCATAACGGACTTCGTGCAATGGCACACCATGTTGATACAAAGCGTGCTGATGATCCTATGTTCGGGGCAAGAATCGCCGCACAGGAGATTCTTAACAATACAATGAACTGGCTTAAAGATGATAAGGGAGTTCATTCGGAAACACTGCTTGCAGTCCTTGCGTCGGTGGGCGGCAGAGTATGCGTTCAGGGCGTTGTAAATACATTTACCGGTATGATATCTGATAATGCTCAGGACAGAAAAAAGATGACCTATGCTCTGGCAACTATTCTGAAGATACTCATTGCTGAAACTCCAGACGGAGAAGCTTACATAATGGGTGACAGAATTGGCAATGAATTTCTTCTGTTTTTCAGAAATGCTATGGGAGAAGCTGTTGATCCTCAGCAGCTTATGCCGGTTGCCTCACAGACTGCTCAGCTGTGCGGTAATGAAAAATTCTGGAATACGCCTTATGATGAGCTGGTAAAAAATTCTCCAAAGAATATTGCAGACCTTTTCGCTGAGAAGTTTGAAGTGAACTTTATGACATATTGCCGTTTCCCGCAGGAAAGAATGCTTGCTGTAGCCTTTGCGGCTCAGAATGCTGTAAAACAGATAGTCAGCCAGAATATTCTCGACAAGGAAAAAGCCGCTTCAATTATTGCGGAATATGGCTGGAGAACCTCTCATTACTGGGGTAAAATGTTTTGATTCAGAGCGCAGAAGGAGTTGGTAAACATTGAATACAACTGCAGTGAATACGACCGAAGCAGCAACTGCTGCCGAAAATGTTACTGAGCCTGTCGCTGAGGCAATTCAGAATGAAGTAAGCAAGGCGTCTGAGATTTTTTCTTCTATAGGAGATAAAATAGTGTCAGGAATGCCTTCGCTTATTGCTGCGGTAATAATGCTTATTCTTGGAATTATAGCTGCAAGAATAATTGCACATATAATCTCAAAGGCTATGAAGCGTTCAACTATAGACGGAGCAGCCCGAAGTTTTCTTGTTTCCTTTGTAAGGATAATCTTATATATTGTCGTAATAATGATGGCTCTTACAATGATAAATGTACCAATGTCGTCTGTTATTACAATTTTCGGTGCAGCCGGACTGGCGATAAGCCTTGCTCTGCAAAACTGCCTTTCAAATCTGTGCGGAGGCTTTATAATTCTGTTCTCAAAGCCTTTTTCTGCCGGAGATACAATTGAAATCGATAATTCTGTAGGCGTTGTAAAGTCAATAAGCATTCTTTATACAAAAATTATAACCTTTGACAACAAGTCGATTTTCATACCCAACGGAAAGGTTTCTGATGCAAAAATCATTAACTACACCGAAAGTCCCACACGCCGTGCTGATATGCGTTTTGACATAAGCTACAGTGCTGATTACGAGCTTGCAAGAAAGCTTATTCTTAAAGTCATTGACGAGGATAAGCTTATACTTTCTGAACCTGCACCAGTTGTAAGAATGAGTGCTCATAATGAAAGCTCAGTATCAATTGATGTCCTTGTATGGATGGAGAACGATAATTACCTTACTGTGAAATATAACATGAACGAAGCTGTTAAGGCTGCCTTTGACGCAAATAATATAGAGATTCCGTATAAAAAGATTGATGTACATATAAAGGAAAATAATTAATGAATGAACAAGAGAAAAATGCTGCACCGCAGCCTTCCGGAGACAGCGTGAACAAATCTGATACTCCAAAGAAAAAGAAGCATACGTTCAGAAATTTTATGATATTCATTCTGGCAGTGCTTTTCTTCTGGTGGTTTAATAATTTTACTCTGAGAATTACAAAGTATACAATTGTTTCTGACAAAATCAATGGTGACGGAGTTAGAATTGCTTTACTCAGCGACCAGCACGCTGCAAAGTTTGGAATTACAAATGAAACTATTCTGAAAAAAATAAATAGAACTGCTCCCGATATTGTTTTCATGCTGGGGGATATGTATTCCAGAAATAGCACCCGTGAGCTTACGGAGATTCCGGTGGAGCTTGTATCAATGGTCACGGAGGCAGGCTATCCTGTGTATTTTGTTTCCGGTGAGCATGATACATCACAGGACTATATTCAGCGTATGAGAGATGCCGGCGCTCATGTAATGGACTATCAGAGCGAAATTATAAATATAAACGGTAATAATCTTGAAATTTTCGGAATAGACAATGTTTATTATTCCGATACATTTGACCTGAACACCGCATTTACCAAAACTCCCGGCTGTTTCAGCATTCTTATGGCACATATTCCGAATTATGACAAGTTTTCAGACTTTGCGGCAGACCTTACAGTCTGCGGAGATACTCACGGCGGAATCATTCAGCTTCCCTTTGGAAAAGGTCCTGCATACTACAGTGAAACAAGACAATGGTTTCCGGAAATCAGTGAAAGCCGTTCTGATGTGTACGACAAGGGGATATTTCCATATAATAACGGAGCTATGCTTATCACCTCAGGCATCGGAGTATATCCTGTACCGGCAAGGCTCAACAACCGTCCTGAAATAGCAGTGGTAGATATTGTAAACAGCAAATAACCTGTAACAGTCCGATTTTTCGTCTTATTTCGACAAAAAGTCCGTTTTAAGAATGATTTTTCTGCTGATTACGGATAATCCGGTTGAAAAAAGCAGCATACAATGATATAATAATCAGAAGAATTACTTACATTCATAAGGTGGACATGATGAAAAAAATACTGCTGATAATTTTAAATGTTATTATTCTTCTGATTGCACTGTGTACATCGGTGATATACTCCGGAAATCTCCGCAGAGAAAAGACAAAGCTTAATAAGGAAGCATTTCAGAAAAGTATGGATTCCATGAAACATATTTCACAGAGCAGTCTTGATTCAGAACGTGAGATAGTAAGCAATTGGGCAAATTTTCTGACCATAAATGATATAACTGTTGATGAAGCCCTGTGCTTTCTTTCGGAAATAAATACCAGTCCGGAAATTACTGCTCAGATTATTGATGTGGATACCTTTTCCGGAAAGGTATCAGTATCAGGCATGAATTGCGAAGATTATGTTGCTGTTGACTACAGAAAAGCCGGACAGAATGTTATTGCCAGACTTGATGAGATAAACAGCTGCTATGACGATTCAAAGCATATACATATAATTCAGACCTATACAGATCCTGCAGACGGCATAGAAAAGGTGGGATTCTGCCATAAGGTAAAACTTCTTGATGAAAAAGGAGAGAATAAATATTATATCCTTGTTCGTGCAGTACCTGTATCAACGCTAAAAAAACAATGGCATTTTCTTGTTGGATACGAAGATGCAGAAGCAGGACTAATAAAGCGTGACGGAGAATTTGTGCTTGGTCTGGGCGCCATGTCAGGAGACAGCTTTACAGAATTTATACGTGAAAGCAATGAGCTTTCTGATTTACAGATAAATGAAATAGAATCTCGTCTTATGACAGAAGACTCCGGAACGCTGAAATTAAAGACTCCTGACGGTGTTTATGCATATTGGTTTTATACCGCACTGCAGGAAAAAAGCGATTATCTTTTAGTAGGATATATTTCTGAAAGTGCTTTTGAAAGCAGTTCTGACTGGACTGTAGTTTTTATTGCAGGAGGAGCACTTCTTACGCTTTTTCTGCTGGACGGTTTAGCTATACTTTTTATGCAGAAACTTCTCAGAAAAAGCATGAAAGAGATACAAACAGCAAATAACACAAAAACAAGATTTTTATCGGTAATGTCCCATGATCTGCGTACACCAATGAATGCTGTGGTTGGTATGACCGCCATTGCTTCAGAGCATCTTGATGATTCTGAGTACATTCAGAATTACATGAAAAAAATTACTTATGTAAGCAAGCAGATGTTACAGCTTGTAAACGATCTTCTTGATATATCAAAGGCAGAATCCGGAAAAATAGTCCTGAATCCTGTTGTGTTCTCCATTGCTGAGCTTTCAGCTAATCTCGTAAATATTGTCCGTCCTCAGGCAGAGGAAAAGTCCCAGAGATTCAATGTATATGTAAAAGATGTTAAATCCGAGTATATTTATGCAGACGAGCTGAGGATAAATCAGATTTTTATTAATATTCTCACTAATGCAGTTAAATATACTCCTGACGGAGGAAATGTTACTCTTACTCTCAGCGAGGAAAAGTCTCCAATATGCAGTGGTTCTGTACGAATAGTTTTTACTGTTGAGGATACTGGAGCAGGAATCCCCGATGAATATATAAAAGCATTGCAGAGCGAATGTGCGCAGGCAGGAGACGAGCATTTCAATTCCGCTCGGGGAACAGGGCTTGGACTTTTAATAATTAAGCAGATGACAGATATTCTTGAGGGCAGAATCGATATTCAAAGCGAACCTCAGAAAGGGACAATCTTCAGGGTAATCCTTGACCTGCCTATTGCCGAAAAGGTTTCCAGCGATTTTATGCTTCCGGAAATGAACATACTTATTGCAGATGATGATGAAATTTTTCTTGAAACTGCCTGCAATACATTTAATTCAATTGGCATTCAGGCTGATACTGCCGTCAGCGGACAGCAGGCAATTGAAATGGCTGTCAGAAAAGCTGAAAACGGAGAGGAATACAGCGCTGTTTTTATTAGCTGGAAGCGGCAGGGAGAGGATATGCTGAAAACTATCAGGGCAATCAGAAGATGTATTGGTAACACTACTCCCATAATTATAATTTCAGATGATGATTTGTCTGAAATTGAAAAATTGGCAAGAGAATCCGGGGCGGACAGCTTTATTGATAAACCGCTGTTTCCCTCAACCTTATATTATAAAATAAACGAATTACTTCATCTGCGGAAAGGAGCTTCAAAATGAAAATCATTCAGACAGGCAAAAATAAAAATTTCTCTGTTCCATGCATTGCTGTAGGCTGTATGCGTATTGCAGACATGGTGGAGAAACAGCTTAAGAGTCATATTTCAGAATGCCTCGACAGCGGACTGAATTTCTTTGATCATGCTGATATTTATGGCGGCGGGCTATGTGAAATAAATTTCGGCAAAGCTGTAAAGGAAATGGGACTGAACAGGGAGGAACTTATAATCCAGTCAAAATGCGGAATAGTACCGGGAAAAATGTATGACTTTTCAAAGGAGTATATTATAGGTGCAGTTGACGGGATTTTGAAGCGTTTGCAGACAGATTATCTTGATATATTGCTTCTTCACCGTCCTGACGCTCTATGTGAACCGGAGGAGGTCGCTTCGGCATTTGATGAGCTGTACAATGCCGGAAAAGTCAGACATTTTGGTGTATCAAATCATAGTCCGATGCAGATAGAACTGCTGAAAAGGTATGTAAATCAGGAGATTATTATTAATCAGCTTCAAATGAGCATAACGTCTTCAAATCTGATTGCAGCCGGACTTGAAGTTAATATGACTACTGAGGGAGCTGTGAACCGTGACGGCTATGTTCTGGATTACTGCCGCCTTAATGATATTACCGTTCAGGCATGGTCGCCCTTTCAGTTCGGATTTTTTGAGGGCAGCTTTATCGGCAGGAAGGATAAATTCCCTGAGCTGAACGCTGTGCTTGATGAGCTTGCAGAAAAATATAACATAACACCGACAGGCATTGCATCAGCATGGCTGTTCCGTCACCCGGCAGGAATTCAAATGATAGCCGGTACTACAAAGATAAGCCGTTTAAAGGAAATAATTGCCGGAAGTGAAATTAGTCTCACCCGTGAGGAATGGTACAGGCTTTACCTTTCAGCCGGACATATCCTGCCGTAAACTCACAAAAAAAGCACTTTCAAGTCTGTAACGGACTTAAAAGTGCTTTATTATTATTTTTCAAGTGCTTTCAGACTGCTGAATGCATTTGCAACGACCTTTTCGTCAGGCTTTTTTGTAAAACGGCTGATTACAGGAACTTCTATAATGGATACAAGCATTGCGAATGCTCCTGCATTGATAGGCGAAAGCAGGTTTATCGGGAGATTAAGCTCCTTGACTGCCTGAGTCAGACCGCTGAAAGCGTCAAAGCCAAAGCCAAACAAAATCATGTGAACTACAGTAATTCCTACACCTGTACAAAGGCTTGTCCAGCAGGCTGCACGGGAAGTCTTTTTATCAAAAAGTCCGAACATGAAAGGTCCGAGGAATGAACCGGACAAAGCACCCCATGAATATGACATAAGCGTCGAAATTGAAGCATTTTTGTTGCAGGCAATAACAACGGAAATAACAAGGAATACAGCTATAAGTACACGCAGAACGGTTATTTCATTCTTGTCGGTCATTGATTTAACCTTTGGCTTGATAAGATCATTTGTAAGCGTTGAGCTTGATGTGAGAACAAGGGAAGAAAGTGTTGAAAGTGATGCTGAGAGCACAAGAACTACAACAAGTCCTATAAGCAGGTCAGGAAGCGCACTGTCAAGAAGTGCAGGAACCATTGCATCAAATTCAGGTCTGCCGTTAGAGGTGTTGATAAATGCTTTTGTTGTGTCCGCTGCATCTGTGGTGCAGTAAAGTCTTACAAAACCGCCCATGAAATATGAACCGCCGGCTACTACAAGAGCAAATAGAGTGGATATAACAGTTCCTTTAGCTATTGCATTTTCGTTTTTGATAGCGTAAAATTTCTGAACCATCTGAGGAAGTCCCCATGTACCTATGGAAGTGAGGATAACTACTCCGAGAAGATTTATTGGATCAGGTCCAAAGAGTGTATCAAGGCTTTTCTGAGATTCTATCTGTCCAAGCTGCTCAACTGCGCTTGAGAATCCGCCCTTTCCGTTAAGTGTGCAGATAACAACTGCTGAAATTCCTATGAGCATTATAATTCCCTGAATGAAATCGTTTACAGCAGTTGCGGAATATCCTCCAAGTATAACATAAATGGCAGACAATAAAGCCATAGCTATAATTATGTAAACATATCCGTTGCTGCCAAGATCGAATACCATACCGAACAGGCGTGAAAGACCGTTGTAAACAGAAGCGGTATAAGGAATAAGAAAGATGAAAACAACAGCGGCTGCGGCAGTTTTCAAAGCCTTAGAATCAAAGCGCTTTTCAAAGTATTCCGGCATCGTTTTGGCACCAAGATGATTGGACATCAGCCTTGTTCTTTTTCCAAGTATAAGCCAGGGAAGCATACTTCCGAGAACGGCATTGCCAATGCCTATCAACGTAGCGGAAACGCCGTAGTTCCAGCCAAACTGACCGGCATAGCCAATAAATACAACAGCTGAAAAGTAAGTTGTACCGTATGAGAAAGCCGTGAGCCATGAACCCACATTTCTGCCGCCGAGCATAAAATCGTCGGTGGACTTGGTTTTTCTGGAGGTATACAGACCAATTGCAATCATAACTGCAATATATATGCCCAGTATACAAAATGTTGCTGCTTTTGTACCCATAAAAATCTCCTGTCTGTTTAAATTTTCCGGAGTATTCTGAAACTCCTTAATAATGTGAACCTGTAAAACTTTAAACTGATAAAGCGTGAACAGGACAATATAAATTGTAACGTATTTTTATGCAAAAGTCAATAGTTTTTGAACAATTTATTCAATCAAAAAAATCTTGTATAACTATTGCAATTACTAAAAAAAAATGGTATAATAATATATAAAAGTTTTTTGGAGGTTTTGATATGCTCTCAGATATTGAAATTGCACAGAATGCGAAAATGAAAAAAATATACGAAATAGCAGCCGGACTTGGAATTGATGAGGACGATGTTGAACCCTACGGTCATTATAAAGCTAAGCTGTCAGAGGCTCTTTACTCAAAGCTTGCTAATAAAAAGGACGGAAAGCTTATTCTTGTTACTGCCATTAATCCTACTCCTGCCGGCGAGGGTAAAACTACTGTAAGTGTCGGACTTGCTGAAGCAATGAGCCGGATAGGCAAAAAGGCTGTTCTTGCACTTCGTGAACCCTCTCTCGGACCGGTTTTCGGTATCAAGGGAGGTGCTGCCGGCGGCGGTTATGCACAGGTAGTTCCTATGGAGGATATCAATCTTCATTTTACCGGAGATATGCACGCAATCACTGCGGCAAACAACTTGCTCTGCGCAATGATTGATAATCATCTGCAGCAGGGAAATGAGCTTAAAATTGACCAGCGCCGTATCATGTTCAAGCGCTGTATGGATATGAATGACAGAGCACTGAGAAATATCATTGTCGGACTGGGCGGTAAAATAAACGGTATTCCCCGTGAGGACGGCTTCAATATAACAGTTGCTTCCGAGATAATGGCTATCCTCTGCCTTGCCACTGATATTGCTGACCTTAAGGAGAGATTAGGAAATATCCTTGTTGCCTATAATACAAGCGGAGAGCCTGTTTTTGCCCATGAATTAGGCTGCTGCGGAGCTATGACTGCTTTGCTGAAAGACGCATTGAAGCCTAATCTTGTGCAGACACTTGAAAATAATCCTGCGCTTATTCACGGCGGACCTTTCGCCAATATTGCTCATGGCTGCAATTCAGTCAGAGCAACTAAGCTTGCGCTGAAGCTGGGTGATTACTGCATTACAGAGGCTGGCTTCGGTTCTGATCTGGGAGCTGAAAAATTCTTTGACATCAAGTGCAGATACGGCGGACTTACTCCTGCCTGTGTAGTTCTCGTAGCAACTATAAAGGCTCTGAAATACAACGGCGGTGTAAATAAGGCTGACCTTGCAAAGGAAAATATGTGGGCGCTTGAAAAGGGAATTGCCAACCTGAAAACCCATATTGAGAATATGCATAAATATCAGCTGCCTGTTGTTGTTGCTATAAACAGGTTCGGAACAGATACTGACGAGGAAATCAGTTTCGTTCAGAAATTCTGTGCTGAAATGGGTGTTGACGTGTCAATGTGTGAGGTATTTGCAAAAGGCGGAGAGGGCGGCATCGACCTTGCTTCAAAGGTTTGCGAAACTATTGATATGTGTTGTGCTGACGACAGCTCTAATTTCAGAAAGCTCTATACAAGCGAAGATTCTATAAAGCAGAAAATCGAAACTATTGCCACTGAAATTTACCGTGCTGACGGCGTTATCTATACTCCACAGGCTGAAAAGGCTATAAAGGAAATTGAATCTATAGGTTTCAGGGAGCTTCCTGTCTGCATTGCAAAAACTCAGTATTCACTGTCGGACAATCCTGCACTTCTCGGAAAACCGAAGAATTTCAAAATTACTGTACGTGATGCAAGACTTTCCTCCGGCGCAGGCTTTGTAGTTGTATATACCGGAGATATTATGACAATGCCCGGTCTGCCTAAAGCTCCGGCTGCATTTAACATTGACTGTGACAATGACGGAAATATCACAGGATTATTCTGATACCGGACGGCGTGACCTATGAAAATTATCACTCATTCTCCTGAGGAGACTATTAAAACTGCAGAAAAGCTTGGAAGTCTGCTCAGGGCAGGGGACATGATAGCTTATCGGGGCGGACTTGGTGCCGGTAAGACTACCTTTACAAGAGGAATTGCTCTCGGCATGAAGCTTGGGGACAACGTCAGCTCCCCGACCTTTGCCCTTGTAAACGAATACTGCGGCGAAAAAATGAATCTTTATCACTTTGATATGTACCGCATTGAGTCTGAAGCTGACCTTGAATCCACAGGCTTTTACGACTATCCTTTTGAGGATAATGTGGCGGCAGTGGAGTGGTCGGAGAACATTGCCGCATATCTTCCCGAGCATACAATTTATATAACAATAAATACTATTGGCGAAAATGACAGGGAAATTATAATAGAGGACGGTGGAAGATTTGCTGATTCTTGGAATTGACACATCAGGAAAAACGGCTTCTGCCGCACTTTTCGATACGCAATCATGTATATTTCCTGCACAGGATACGCTTTATACGCAGAAAACTCATTCACAGGTAATCATGCCAATGTGCAGAAAAATCATCGAACAGACCGGACATAAAATGACCGATTTAGGTATGATTGCTGTTGCTAATGGACCGGGTTCTTATACCGGACTCAGAATCGGCGTGGCTGCGGTTAAGGCAATGTGCTATGCCCTTGATATCAGGTGCTGCGGAGTTTCAACCTTAAAGGGACTTGCATGGAATAATATTGCATATCAGGGAAAAATCTGTGCAGTAATGAAAGCACGGGGAGAGCTTGTTTATACCTGTACCTACAGAAATTCATCAGCAGGAGCCGAGCCTTTGTGTGAAGAACAGATAATTGAAAGCTTTGAACTCGCGGATTTTCTCAATTGCGATAATGAACCTGTTCTCCTATGCGGAGACGGAGCAGAGGATTTTTACAATAAATATTGTTCGGGTACGACTTTTGATGGCAAATTCAGACTTGCTCCGGCAATGGGAATGCTTCAGAATGCGGCTGGAATTTGCCTTGCGTCCCTTTCCGGAAATCCTGTTGAACCGGAGGAGCTTGAAGTCTCTTATCTGCAAAAGGTAAAGGCGGAAAAGGACCTGGAGGATAAAAATAAAAACAAATAACAGATTTAACGCTGTAATTTATTATGATAGGAGTTTTTCAAATGATAGCAATTGGCTGCGACCATGCAGGATGCGAAATGAAACAGGCAATTATTGCTGAGCTTTCCGAAAAAGGATTTGAGTTCAGGGATATGGGCTGCAACGGTGAAAGATGTGATTATCCGGATATTGCAGAAGCTGTTTGCGGAGAGGTAGTCTCCGGCAGCTGTGAAAAAGGAATACTTATCTGCGGAACCGGAATAGGTATGTCCATAGCTGCAAATAAAATCAAAGGCATAAGAGCAGCTCTTTGCTCTGACAGCTTTTCTGCAAAATTTACACGGCTTCACAACGATTCCAATGTTATGTGTATGGGAGCGAGAGTTCTTGGCTGCGGACTTGCAGCAGAGCTTGCGGAAATATTCCTGACAACAGGCTTTGAGGGAGGCCGTCACGAACAGAGAGTCAATAAAATTACTGAGCTTGAAAATAAATAAAGGAGGTACTGACATGACAGGACTGCATATTATCGATCATCCGCTTGTACAGCACAAAATTTCACTTATGCGTGATAAAAATACAGGAGTAAAGGAGTTCAGAGAGCTTGTTTCTGAAACAGCAATGTTTATCTGCTATGAAGCAACAAGAGATCTTCCGTTAAAGGAAATTGAGCTTGAAACTCCCCTTGCTGTAGCAAAAACAAAAATCATTTCAGGAAGAAAGCTTGCATTTGTGCCAATTCTCCGTGCAGGACTTGGTATGATAGACGGAGTAACAGCACTTGTTCCTGCTGCAAAAATAGGACATATCGGACTTTTCCGTGATCCTGAATCACATCTTCCTGTAAAATACTATGTAAAAATGCCCGATGATATTGCTGAGCGTGATGTAATTATCGTTGATCCAATGCTTGCAACAGGAAAATCTGCCTGTGCAGCTGTTACAGAGCTTAAAAAGCTGGGTGTAAAGAACATAAAGTTTATGTGTATTCTTTGTTCACCTGATGGAGTAGAAGCTTTGCAGACTGCTCATCCTGACGTTGAGATTTATACCGGTGTTATGGATAAAGGTCTGAATGAAGATAAGTTTATTATCCCTGGAGTAGGCGATGCCGGAGACAGAATCTTCGGAACAAAATAAATTAATACTAATTCCATATCGTTCTGTTGAAAAAGTTGTCAGATAGCGTTTCGTCAATCAAGGCGACTGACCGCAGACAGGCTGTCGCCTTTCAAG
>JAEDLA010000198.1 GCA_016295545.1 Oscillospiraceae bacterium
TTGTGTAGTCAAACTTTTCAACAGCCTTGATAAGACCGAGATTTCCCTCCTGAATCAGGTCGAGGAACTGCATACCTCTGCCCACATATTTCTTGGCAATGCTGACAACAAGACGGAGGTTAGCTTCTGAAAGCCTTTTTCTTGCGTAGGGATCGCCGGTAGTCATTTTCTGAGCAAGCTCGATTTCCTCCTCCGGAGTAAGAAGCGGAACACGTCCTATTTCCTTGAGGTATATCTTGACAGGATCATCAATAGCGATACCCTCAGTGGAAAGAGCCATTTCAAGGTCATCGGTCATAGTTGAGTCGAAACCGACTTTCAGGTCAGCATCGATATTCATGTCCTCTACTATTTCAATGTTAAGATTTTCACAGCTGTCATAGAAAGTATTAAGCTGGTCAACGTCGAAGTCCAGTTCTTCAAGAGCGTCAGTAATTTCCTTTGTAGTAAGCTTTCCGTTAGTTTTTCCCTGTTCCATAAGGGTTTCAATTGTAGTTTTTTTACCATCCATAAAGAGTGCCTCCTATTTTTTACTTTTGGATCTGAAAATATCAAGCAGGTCGTTGTCGCTTATTTCGCCCTGAGACGAGACGGACTCCGGCTTTGTATTTTTAAGAACCTCCACGCAGTCCGAAAATACTTTGCTGTCAATGTCAAATTCTCTGTTTTTAGCAGTTATGCCGCTTATTCTGCCCATTTCATCAGGGGGAAAGGTTTCCGCAAGAGATGAAAGTGTAAATTTATCATTTCCGCTCATAGCTTCAATGAGAGCGGAGTAAATTTTTTTGTTGAATGAAGTCACAAATATCTCCGGAGGAGCTTCGGCGGCTGTTTTTTCGCAGTCCTCAGGGTGTTTCAGCAGATAGCAGATAATGTTTTCCTCTGCCCTTGCCTGTTTTTTGAACTTCTGCGCCTCCGGATTGATATCGTCTTTAATATATGTAGTATTTGCAGTTATATTGCGCCATTCACGTTTTTTTTCAAATTTCTTATTCTTTCCGCACATATCATCGATATGGCTTTTAAGAACCTGTACAGGAATATCGCATTTCCTGGAAGTACGGGAAATATATACCTCCCTTTCAAGGGGAGATTCTATTCCGGCAAGAACCTTTGATGTGCGTTTAAGAAGCTCCACACGCCCCATTTCAGTTTCCGTGTCAAGTCCGTCTGCGCATTTGTCAAGCATAAAAGCAATGGCATCACAGGAATCGTCAATGAGCATTCTGAACCGCAGAGCGCCGAATTTCTTTATAAATTCGTCAGGATCCTTTGCTCCCTCCATGCGGAGTATTTTTGTTCGCACACCTACATCTGCGAAGTGATTGATAGCTTTCTGAGTGGCTTTCTGACCGGCGCCGTCGCTGTCATAGGCAATAACCACTTCCTCAGCATAGTGGCTTATGAGACGAGCCTGATCGGGAGTTATTGCCGTTCCGAGAGTTGCTGCAACGTTGTCGAAGCCTGCCTGATTCACCGCAATAACGTCCATGTAGCCCTCGCATAGGATAAGCTTTTTTGAAGCGGAATTCTTGGCAAAATTCATGGAGAAAAGGTTGCTTCCCTTGTCAAATACGGGAGTTTTTCCGGTGTTCAGGTATTTCGGAACTGAGCCGTCAAGAACACGTCCTCCGAAGCCGATAATATTTCCTCGCAGGTCAACAATGGGGAACATAACACGCTTTCGGAAAATATCAAAGGTCTTTCCGGACTTCTTTGACTTTGCTCCCAGCCATGCGTCAGCTATCTCATAATCGGAATAGCCCTTGCTTCTGAGGAAATCCGTAAGCTGGTCCCATGAATCGGAGGCATAGCCAAGACCGTATTTCTTTATTGTTTCGGGAGTAAGCTTTCTCTCTGCAAAGTACAGAAGTCCCTGCTTGTCCTGCCCTTTTATGAGATTGGTGTAGAAGAAATTGGCGGCAAGACGGTTCATTTCGTATATGCGGTTTTTGCGTTTAGCGTAGGTGCTGGCGGCGGAGTTGTCCTGCGGAATTTCCATACCTGCACGGTGGGCAAGCTCCTTTACCGCTTCTGAGAAATCAAGATTTTCGATTTTCATTATAAATGTGATAACATCGCCGCCTGCACCGCAGCCGAAGCAGTAAAAGCTCTGTGTATCGGTGTAAATGGTGCATGAGGGAGTTTTTTCCGAATGGAACGGACATGAACAGACGTAATTTCTGCCCCGCCGTATCAGGTTAACATAGGAGCCTGCCACAGCTTCTATGGGATTGGCATTCCTGAGATGATACAGGAACTCATCGTTCTTGGGCATGAAATCACCTCCGTTATTTTTTCCAGAATTTCGGGACAAAAAGGTCGGTGTACAGGTCAACTGCGTAGCCGTCGCTCATTCCGGAAATATAGTCGCAGACAGCACGGTCAGTGTCCTCCTGTTGAGCGATAATGCGGTATTCCTCCGGCATTTTCTTAGGATTGTCGATGAAGTAGCTGTAAAGTTTTTTAACAAGTTCAACAGCCTTTTCCTCCTCCTGTTTTGCGGCAGGATTGGTGTAAACCCTGTCAAACATGAATTTTCTTAAATCATCGTGAGCCTTTCTCACCGGAGGAGTAAAGTCGATTTCATAGGCTCCGTGCTCTATAACAGAGGCAATAAGCGAGGTGATTCGTTTGGTTTTCGTGTTACCCAGTACCCTTACGCAGTCCCCCGGAAGTGAATCTGCACTGAGGATACCTGCACGGACTGAATCCTCAATATCGTGATTTATGTAGGCAATAGTGTCGGCAAGCCGGACAATATTTCCCTCTCTTGTATCAGCAACAGCGTTTGTATGGCAGAGAATACCGTTCCTTACAGCAGCGGTGAGATTAAGTCCCTTACCGTTTTTTTCAAGCCGTTCCACCACACGGACGCTCTGAACGTAGTGCTTGAAACCGTGAGGGCATATCTCGTTCAGCACAGCTTCGCCGCAGTGACCGAAAGGGGAGTGACCTAAATCGTGACCGAGAGCAATAGCTTCTGTCAGGTCCTCGTTAAGCCGCATTCCACGGGAAATAGTGCGGGCAATTTGTGAAACCTCAAGAGTGTGCGTAAGCCGTGTTCTGTAGTGGTCACCTACAGGTGAGAGAAATACCTGAGTTTTACGTTTAAGGCGGCGAAAGGAATTGCAGTGAAGAATTCTGTCTCTGTCACGCTGAAATTCAGTTCTGTAGGGGCATTTTTCCTCATAATGCTCACGCTGTATCCTATTCTCATCGGTACTGGTGCAGGCGTACTTGCTGAGTATACCCATTTCTGTAATTTCGTACTGTTCACGAACATTCATATTGCTCACCCTTTCTGTTGTCATAGCCTGTCCAGCCATAAAAGCTTATAAGAGGCTTCTGTATACTTATACTGCGGAAACGTGAAAAACCCTTTATTGTTGTATAAAAAAATTGTGAAAAGGGATTTATGGGGGAATTTCCGGAAATACTATTTATAACTTCGGCAATAAAATTATCTATAAAAAGCGGCGAAGCCGCAGAAGTGGGATTCCAAAGGGTATAAACCCTTTGGCAGGGGGGTGAACGAGGGGGGG
>JAEDLA010000199.1 GCA_016295545.1 Oscillospiraceae bacterium
TCCGGAATCTGATCGGGAATAAGGTGATTATTGCCCTGCTTTCTTACAGCAGCAAGACGAACTGCCTCAACCACCTTTGCAGGCTGGACATTTCTGGGGCATCTGTCAACGCAGGCAAAACAGGTAAGGCACTTATAAATTGACTTTGAATTCATAAGTTTCTCAATATCGCCTTTTTCAACCATGTAAACAAACTGATGCGGATGATATTCCATCTCGTCGTAAGACGGACAAGTTCCGGAGCATTTTCCGCAGCGCATACATTTAAGAACGTCTACTCCGCTTGAACGGAGAACCTGTTCCTTCAATTTATTCTCCATTACTTTTCCTCCTGTTCCTTTACGCCGAGAGCCTCTGCAAGAAGCTCGGTGAAGTAAACCACCGGCAGATCTGAATCGGAATTTTTGGTGAGATTATAAAGGCACAGAGGGCAGGCTGTAATAACCATTTCAGCGCCGTTTTCCTTTGCGCAATCCATAACCTTATTGCTTCTCTTGGCAGCCTGAGCTTTATCCTCCATAGTGATATAGCCGCCGCAGCACTCATTTCTCTGGGAATAGAGAACAGGCTCAGCGCCGATAGCTCTGATGAAATCCTCAATAATTGTGGGATTTTCGGGATCGTCCATAGCAAGTGCCTTGCTCGGTCTGAGCAGCAGACAGCCGTAATAAGCTGCAATTTTTCTGCCCTTGAGAGGATTTACTACCTTTTCCTTGAGATTGTCAAAGCCAACCACATCACGAAGCATTTCAAGATAATGATAAACCTTTGTCTCTCCGCAGTAAGGTTCGTCAAGGCTGAGGTAATTGTTAACCTTCATAGCCATATCCTCATCATTTGCGATATCATAATTGGTCTGTTTAATAACATTGTGACAGGCAGAGCAGACAGTAATTAGGTCTCTTCCGAGAGTCTTAGCGCTGTTAAGCGTGCGAACCGCAGAAAGCTTGGTGGCAATTTCGTCCTTGGCAGTGGTATAAGCTCCGCCGCAGCACTGCCAGTCAGCTGGTTCTTCAAGCGTGATTCCAAGCGCTTCAGCAGAGAGCCTTGCATATCTGTCAAGGTCTTTAGCCTTTGTTTTGAGCGTACAGCCCGGATAGTAACTGAAAGTCATAGCACGTTTTCCTTTCTGAATATTTTATGCCATTTCTTCGGGGTGGAAAACCTCGTCGAACTTCTCAGCTGTGAGGAAGCCAAGCTGAACGCACGCCTCCTTGAGTGAGATATTGTCCTTATAAGCCTTTTTCGCTGTTTTTGCAGCATTCTCATAACCGATATAGGGATTGAGAGCAGTTACAAGCATAAGCGAATTATAAAGATTGTGGTGCATCTTTTCCTTATTTGCCTTGATTCCGACAGCACAGTTTTTGTTGAATGACAGAATTGATTCTGCAAGAAGCCTTGCTGACTGGAGGAAGTTATACGCACAAACGGGCATAAACACATTAAGCTCAAAGTTACCCTGTGAAGCAGCCATACCTACTGCAACGTCGTTACCCATAACCTGTACGGCTACCATAGTAACAGCCTCGCACTGAGTTGGATTTACCTTACCGGGCATAATTGATGAACCAGGCTCATTTTCAGGAATAAAGATTTCTCCGAGACCGTCACGAGGACCGGAAGCAAGCCAGCGGACATCGTTAGCAATCTTCATCATGTCAGCTGCAAGAGCCTTTAAAGCTCCGTGAGCGTAAACAATTTCGTCCTTTGAGGTAAGGGAGTGGAACTTGTTGGGAGCAGTAACAAAATTCTTGCCTGTAATCTGACTGATAGCCTCAGCAGCCTTTTCAGCAAATCCGGCAGGAGCATTAAGACCTGTGCCTACGGCTGTTCCACCCAGTGCAAGCTCTTTAAGCTCCTCGCAGGAAGCAAGTATCATTTTTCTGTCCTTTTCAAGTGACGAACGCCAGCCGCTGATTTCCTGGGAAAACTTAATAGGAGTAGCGTCCTGAAGGTGAGTTCTTCCGCTCTTGACGATGCCCTCATTTTCTTCCTCAAGTCTCTTGAAAGTAGCAATAAGGGTATCAACAGCCGGAATAAGCTTATCCTCTACAGCAATGACAGCGGCAATATGCATTGCAGTCGGAAACGTATCGTTTGAGGACTGACTCATATTGATGTCATCGTTTGGATGAAGGAGCTTTGCTCCAGCAATTTCATTTCCTCTGTTGGCAATGACTTCGTTAGCATTCATGTTCGATTGCGTACCGCTGCCGGTCTGCCAAACAACAAGCGGGAAATGCTCGTTCAGCTCTCCGCTGATAACCTCATCACACGCCTTTGAGATAGCTGCAAGCTTTTCATCGGTCATTCTTTCGGGCTTGACAGCATTGTTAGCAATTGCAGCAGCCTTTTTAAGGATTCCGAAAGCGTGTGTGATTTCTCTTGGCATGGTCTCGATTCCTACGCCGATAAGGAAGTTCTCGTGGCTGCGCTCAGTCTGAGCCGCCCAGTACTTGTCAGCAGGAACCTTAACCTCGCCCATTGAGTCATGTTCGATACGATATTCCATTAGATATCCTCTCCTAAACAACAATTTCAAATGCCCGCAAAAATCCAGTTCTCAGTACGAAGCGGACAAAAACAGACATTTTTCACTTATACAATTATAATTATAACAGTAATCCAAATAAATTTCAAATTCACATTCAGCATATTGATATTCTATTATCGATATATAAATAACGAACAAGTAATGTCAGCTGGAAATATACTGATTACGCCCATAAAAGTAGGATAAGTCGTAAACATTTCAAATTTCATATATGTGCATATAATTTTCAAATAATGCTGATACATAAGCGGTAAGCGGTATTTGTAAAAAATTACAGCCGAAAAAAAGGCATTAACAAGCCAAAGAGCACTTAAAGACAGGCAGCTGCCGGACTTTGTCCAGTCCTGAGCAGAATCAGTATTCCTATAAAAATCAATTATAATAACAGTATTCCTTGTATATAATTTCAGAAACATTACATATATATTTATATATAATACAAGAAATACAGACCTGTAAAGGTCTGTATTCATAGAAGGTTTTCCGGCTTGAAACAATACGCTACAAGCCGGATACGATCGTTATAATAAATTATTTCATCATTTCAGCAAGTCTTACATTGATTTCATCAAGGAATGTCTTGGAATCAACCTTTTTCTTATTTTCAAGCTTTGAAATCATATAGAGGTCACCAGTCATTACACCGTCCTCAATGGTCTGGATAGTTGCCTTTTCAAGCTTGTCTGCAAAGTCACAAAGCTCAGGAGTTCCGTCAAGCTCACCTCTTTTACGAAGTGCACCGCTCCATGCAAAAATTGTTGCAACAGAGTTTGTGGAGGTCTCCTCACCCTTAAGATACTTATAATAATGACGCTGAACTGTTCCATGTGCAGCCTCATATTCATAGATTCCGTCAGGTGAAACAAGCACGGAAGTCATCATTGCAAGGCTGCCATAGGCTGTTGAAACCATATCAGACATTACATCACCGTCATAGTTCTTGCAAGCCCAGATGTAGCCGCCGTTTGAACGGATAACTC
>JAEDLA010000200.1 GCA_016295545.1 Oscillospiraceae bacterium
TACTTTGTCGGGCAAGCCGAGGGAAGTAATGCTGGAGTGTCCGTAAATCATCGCTACGCTTGATTTACTGCTTTGTTAGGGGGACTCTGTCCCCCTCTTACACCCCCTGCCAAAGGGTTAATAAACCCTTTGGAATCCCCCGTGCGGCTTCGCCGCATTTATTGCCGCATTAATAATTTATCTGATTAAGCGCCTTTAACAGTGAATGTAACCTCAATTGTTGTCCATTCAGCTATAGAAGCACCGTCAATTACTGATGTTGAAGCCTTGCTTGTATCTCCGCTTTCACATCTCGGAGATTCAGGCTCATACCAGTCAGTATAAACAAATCCCTCGATATAGCTATACTCTGTTGAAGTAAGGTTTTCACCGGTAACAGCAACTTCCTTGCCGTCAATCTTTACTGAATCGATTTTAATGATAGCATTTGCGAATTTATCATCAGCGTCATTGATGCAGACTGAAAGATAGTCAAGACCGTTAGGCATCACTGACTTGTCACCTGCATTGCCTGTAGTTGCATAGCGGTAACCGTCTGTATCAGCTGTAACGCTGACAGTGTATGTGCCGTCACCCTTTATCTCAGCTACGCCTGCATTGTATGAAAGACTGTCACCGGCATCGCCCCAGTATTCAGCTTCCCAGTCAAGGTCTAAAGCGTTAAGATAAGCAAAGCCGTTTTCAGCGCTTACTGCATTTGAAGCATCGGGGTTATCTTCATTTGTCTGATTATCGTCAAAGTCAAGGTCATCGTCATCATAATCATAATCGTCGTAGTCATTGTCGTCATAATCGAAGTTATAGTTGTCATCATCGAAGTCATAGTCGTAGTCATCATAATCGTAGTCGTAGTCATCATAGCCGCTGTTCATTGAACTCATTGCGTAATCCAGAAGCATATCTGTGGTATCCTTGCTGAAACCAATCTTCTGGAGAAGCTCGCTTGCAAAGGCGGTGATGTCGTCCTCTGTAACGTAGTCCTCAATATTGATGTCGGAAGCTTCAGGATCAATCATGAATGCGTCATCAGCGGCTGGAACATTTATATCGTCAGCCTTGTCTGTGGACATATTAAGAGTGAATGTGCCGTAGTTTGTTCCCTCAATTGCAAGGTCAAAGGCAATATCCTGACTCTTGCCGTCAGATGAAAGTGAGAGAGCAATAGGATCCATATCAGGGATTATAATGCTGAGGTCGCAGTTTACATATCCCTTTTCCTCGTCAACTATCTCAAAGTCGGCAAACTCAATTGAAATTGTGCCTTCCTCAGCTTTAAGGTCGATGTCGCCGGTATATTTCTTGCCTTTCTTTTCAGCGTTAAGCTCGCCTGTGAATTCCTCGCCGTCAGCGCTGAATTTCATTTCTCCGCACAGCTTGTCGCCGTCAAGACCGATAATGAAGCTGAATCCCTCGTCAGAGGAAGTTTCCTCCTCATCGTCTGCTTCTGAATCAGGAACAGTTAAGTCCATACCTCTGATAGTACCTGTTGCATCAACGTATGTTGTCAGAGTAACAGTCTCGTCAGAGTCAGAATCTATGTCGTCCTTGCTGTCTTCAAGGCTTTCAGCGGCTTCTTTGAGAGCTTCATCAAACTCGTCAGCAGTACAGATATCAAGACGCTCTGTAACGATTTCCTTTACAAGCTCGTCTTTGGAAACTGTATCGATATATGCAGAAGCAATATCATAAGCCTTTTCTTCGTTGATTTCTGCCTTAATTACAGTGTACTCAACAGTTATGTCTGCAATATCAATCTTTTCCTTCTTTTCAAGCTCAACGTCCTTGATCTGGTCGCACCATACAGCCGTGTACTTGTTCATAAGCTTTTCAAGCTCATCAGCAGTAAGGTAGTCTTCGGGATTTTCAGAAAAATCAGTTATTACAGCTTTTACCTTTTCTGTTTCCTCATCACCGGCGGCGTCCTCCATAGCTTCGCTTAATGAGATTCCCAGCCACTTTTCGTTAAGCTCAGGAATACGTGCAAAAAGGTTGAGAGCTTCGGAATCAACAGCAATATCTGCGGAGATAAGCTTTTCATCATTGTAATCAGCATAAAGTGTTCCGCTTGCTTTGCCGTCCTTTGAGGAAATATCGATACCAGCCTTAACGGAATTGAAGTTATCGATAATGTCCTTTAATTCCTGAGCCTCATCACCGGAAGCGTCATCGCCGAGCATTTCATCATTAATGAGCTTCTTTACATCATCGCTTGCCTCATACTTGACGGAAATGCCGGAGCTCTGACCGTCACTGATAGCGTCGATATATTTTTTGTAGGACTCAGCAGCAGATTCAGCTGATTTTTCAGCATTTGTCTCTGTTACCCATGAATAGTACTCAGCCGGCTTCATAGTAGCAAGCTTGACCTTGTTTTTCACAACATCTGAAAGGTTGTAGGCAGCAACACCGCCGATTGCAGCAACTGCCACAACACCTGCACAAACACCGCCAACAATGACACCGGTTTTCTTTTTCGGAGCCTTTTCAACACCTGAGACAACGTCGCTGACTGTCTCTGAGCTGAAATCGTTGTTTTCAAAATTATCGCTCATATAAAATCCTCCTAAAAATTTTTAAGTATGTTCACCCCACACAAAACCTGTATAATTTTTTTGTGCAGCAATGACATAATAATATCACAAAATATTGCCAAAGTCAATGAAATATCGGGATTTTTGCTGTTTTGTATATAATATGTGCCTGCTGTCTGTTACAATATTATTTAATAATTATAAATTTGCTGAATAATTGCCCTGTCTCCGGATATAATACACTCAGCCCCTCTGGAGCTTAATTCATTTAAGGAGATTTTCAAAATGGAAACAAAGAAGAAAAATGACCATATCAAATGTACTGTTTCTCAGTGCCAGCACAACATGGTAACTGAAAACTACTGCTCACTTGGCTGCATTTCAGTGGGCACTCACGAGGAGAACCCTACTGTTCCTGAGTGTACCGACTGCAATTCATTCGTTAAGCGCACAGGCTGCTGCGGTTAAATCAGGGGAGAATGCCGGTGAAACGGCGATAAAAATTATTTGTTGCCGATGAACCTGTCCCTCCGGCTTTCCGGAGGGAGCTTTCTCCGTTATGCTTATTTAGTAAATAGTATTTGTTGTGCATATTCAATAAAATTAACAGATAAATACAGTCAAATCGGGAAAAATCCTTTGCTGCTCTTGAAATCCTGATTCGTTTGCGGTATAATAATAGTGAGAAGAAATTTACTACGCAGGAGGCTGGATATTATGTTCGATAAAACTATGACATTTTCCGTAAACGAGGACAAGGAAGCTGAGCTTAAAAAGAATCTTACTATTATTTATGATGCTCTTACTCAGAAAGGCTATAATCCTATAAATCAGATCGTTGGTTATATACTGTCAGAGGATCCGACCTACATAACCACTTATAACAATGCAAGAAGTCTTATCCGCCATATTGACAGAGATGAGCTTCTGCAGGTACTTGTGCGGTCATATCTCAATTCCTGATA
>JAEDLA010000009.1 GCA_016295545.1 Oscillospiraceae bacterium
CGAACCTATGACCCTCTGCTTGTAAGGCAGATGCTCTCCCAGCTGAGCTAAGCTCCCATTGTCATTTTTGTGTCATCGACTGACGACTTAATTATTCTACCATACATTTTCGGATTTGTCAACCCCTTTTTTGAAATTTTTTGAGATTTTTTTGATATTTTTTCGGACAAGGGCTGAAAATTACGGTATACAGGGAAAAATCGCCGCAAATTTTTTTGAAAAATTTTTCAGAAAATATCATTTCAGAGCTGATTTTTCACTAAATCATAATTTTCAGCCTACGATTTCCTTGTCGAACAGTTTAAGAGTATCTATCTTCAGGGCACGATGCTCAGGCAGGTCAAGTCCCGGATCTGATTCAAGCAGCTCCCGTGCACAGCTCTGTGCCTCATTCATAAGCTCCATATTGCAGACAATATCAGCAATTTTCATTGGCGGCAGTCCATGCTGAGCGCTTCCGAAAAAGTCTCCGGGACCACGAAGTCTGAGATCCTCCTCGGAAATTTTAAAGCCGTCGGTGGTGGAGGACATTATTTTCATTCGCTGTCTGCATTCATCTCCGGTGTTGTCTGTAATAAGAATGCAGGTGCTCTCCCATTCACCACGTCCCACTCGTCCACGAAGCTGATGAAGCTGAGAAAGTCCGAACCTTTCAGCATTTTCTATGACCATAACAGCCGCATTGGGTACATCTACCCCCACTTCAACAACAGTGGTGCAGATAAGTACCTGAATCTCTCCGTCATGGAATTTTTTCATTGTATTTTCCTTTTCAGCAGGCTTCATTTTTCCGTGGAGCAAAGCAATGGAACAGCCTTTAAGGTCACCCTGAGCCGCATTTTCAGCGTAGGATTTCACAGCAAGGAGGTCGCTTTCGCTGTCCTCGATCATGGGGCATACCACATAAGCCTGCCGTCCTTCGCTGAGCCTGTCACGTACAAAGCCGAAAGCACGGTGACGGAGTTTTCCTGTAACAGCATAGGTTTTCACAGGCTTTCTGCCTTTCGGCAGCTGATTTATAACTGAAATATCAAGGTCGCCGTAAATAATCAGCGCAAGGGTTCTCGGAATCGGCGTAGCTGACATTACAAGCTTATGGGGAGAACCGCCCTTTTCCGCAAGAGCCGCCCTTTGCTGTACGCCGAAGCGGTGCTGTTCATCAGTGATAACAAGACCGAGAGCGCTGTACTCCACATCTTTCTGAATAATAGCGTGAGTACCTACGATAACGCTGACCTCTCCGCTTTTTATCTGTTCACGCAGAGCCTTTTTCTTCTTAGCAGTCAGCGAACCGGTCAGCAGACAGACGGAAATCCCGAAAGGTTCAAGGAATCCTGAAAGCGTCTTATAGTGCTGAGAAGCAAGGATTTCCGTAGGAGCCATAAGTGCCGCCTGCATACCGTTTTTCACTGTAAAGTAACAGGCTGCCGCCGCAACAGCAGTCTTTCCGCTGCCTACATCTCCCTGTAAGAGCCTGTTCATAGGCACATTGCGGCACAGGTCAGCAGTAATCTCGGAAACGGCTTTTTTCTGAGCGTCAGTCATTTCAAAGGGCAGTCCCTTTTCAAATCCGGAAATATCCGTATGGGGATTCATGCTGTACGCAGTTTTTCTGCGACTTGTGCTTTTCATCATGGACATTCCCAGCTGAAGCTTCAGAAGCTCATCAAAAGCAAGTCGGCGGCGTGCAGTCTCCGAAGCCTCCTCGCTTTCGGGGAAGTGAATATTCTCAAGAGCATACATAAGGGGGCAAAGCTTATATTTCCGCAGAATATCTGCGGGCAGCGTCTCAAAGGGACGTGACTTCATTATTTCAAGAGCCTGCCGCATATTCTGACGTATCATCGTTACGGAAAGTCCCTGTGTAAGGGCATATACAGGCTGAATCAGCGTTTTTTCATCTTCCTTTATAAAAACAGGAGAACTTATCTCACGGCGAAGAAGATTTCCCGTCACCTTGCCGTACATATAGTAAGTATCGCCCTCTTTCAGAGCGTTGAAACCGTAAACATTGTTGTAAATGACTATGAGAATATCATCAGTGCCGTCAGTTGCCGCCGCCTTGCATATAACAAGACCTCCACGAACACGCTGGGGAGGAAGTCTGCGGAAAATCGTCAGCTTCAGCACATTATATTCGTTAAGTACAGCCTGACTTACCGGAACATGACAGCGGAAATCAAGGTAGGCTCTGGGAATATGGTAAATCAGCTCATAAGGAGAGGTTATCCCCAGTTTGCGGTACTTTTCGCCCCTAGCCTTTCCAACGCCTTTCAGATATTCAATTTCGCTAAAAAGATCAGCCGCCATTGCAAAGCTCCTTTCCCCGCAGTATACAAAATCAGAACCTGCACCAGAGGAATTTTCAGGTGTTTCCGAAGAAACGATGAAAACTCCTGCATGGTACAGGTTCAGTCACGGCAGCACCGCTGTTTTATCCGGTTCTGCCTTACTTTCAGCGCTGCTCACAGAGAAGCTTGATAGCTGTTCTTTCCTCGCCGTCTATCTGGATATTTGCAAAAGCCGGAATACATATAAGGTCGATACCAATAGGTGCAAGGTAGCCTCTTGCAATAGCGATAGCCTTAATAGCCTGATTTGCAGCTCCTGCGCCTACAGCCTGAACCTCAACAGCTTTCTGCTCTCTGATAACACCGGCGATTGCTCCGGCAACTGAGTTGGGAGATGAATGTGAAGATACTTTTAAAATTTCCATAGAATATGCCCTCCTGAAAAAATTAGTAGTTTCAACAAAGACTGATGTCAATGTTCTGCTGCCGTATGGCTGTAAATGATATGTCATATTACATATATATTATATAACAATTCCGCAGAAAAATCAATAGTATTGCTGAAATTTTGTAAGCTATCTTATAATTATGCGTTCAATTTTGTGCGATTTACCAGTTTTTTCATCAAATTCGACAACAACTCCGCAAAGGAAACAATCGCCGGAAGCTTCGGAAAAACGTGTTGACAGCCGGAAGCGAAGCCTGTCAACGGCAGGCTTTACCTCAACACCCAGCACGGATTCCTCCGGACCTGTCATGCCTGCATCAGTGATATAGGCGGTATGACTGCCGAGAATGCACTCGTCCGCTGTCTGAACATGAGTATGAGTGCCGAAAACTCCTGAGACTTTTCCGGCAAGATAATAGCCCATAGCCTTTTTCTCAGAGGTAGCTTCGGCATGGAAATCCACAAAAATATTGGGTGTTTTTATATTTTCCAGCAGTCCGTCAATTACGGTAAAGGGATTGTCAAGGGGATCGAGGTAAACAGTCCCCATAAGGTTCACAACTGCAACGGAGTATGCCCCCATATCAAGCAGGCAGACTCCCTTTCCCGGACAGCCGCCGGCAGGATAATTGGCAGGACGTATTATGCAGTCATTATCATATATTTCAAAAGCTTCACGCCGCCGGAATGCGTGATTTCCTGTTGTTATCACATCAGCTCCGGCATCAAACAGCATATTTGCGGAATATTTTGTTATTCCATTACCCTGTGCTGAATTTTCTCCGTTCACTATTGTGATGTCAATTCCATAGAATTTTTTGATTCCCCGAAGCTTTTCCCCCACAAAGGTACAGCCTGGCTTTCCCACAACATCTCCGATAAACAGCAGCTTTTTCATATTATTCTCCAATCTGTCTTTCTTTTACAGTTTCCAGAATTAATTATATACAATGATAATCATTATTATACTATCTATAACAAAAAATGTCAAATCCGGGCTGCTCCAAAAATATTTTTCTCAGGTCTTGTAAAACTATTTCAGATGTGGTATAATAAGTGTAAATGCACTGCAAAGGAGTGTTCGTAATGGTCAGCAATGAAAATCATATAGGTAAAATCACTACTTCGGAAAAATATCTCCGGGAACTTATTATGCATGCTGTCACAGGCTGCTTCGGAGTTGCGGATATTTGCAGTTCCAATGTTATTCTCCCCGATTTTATTCCGTTTAAGCACAGAGATAAAAAATCGGGAGTTCATATTCATGCTGACAGTGACGGAGGTCTTATTATCGACCTGCATATCAAGGTCACCTACGGCACAAATATTTCTGCCGCTGTTAAAAGCATCACCCACAAGGTCTGCTTCACCATTGAGGAAGCTGCCGGTATGACGGTAAGCTGCGTCAATGTTTATATCGACGGAATGATTTATTAAAACTTGAATTGGAGGACTAATCGTGATAACCGGTTCATTACTGAGAGATGCTGTTATATCGGCTGGTATTACTATTGCTAATAAAAAGAAACAGGTTGACGAGCTTAACGTTTACCCCGTTCCGGACGGAGATACCGGTACTAATATGTCTATGACCATCGGAAATGCTATCGGCGAGCTGCGCAGAATGGATGACAGCGTTTCCGTTTCCGAAGTTGCTTCGGTTACAGCAGCCGCTCTGCTCAGAGGAGCACGAGGAAATTCAGGAGTTATCCTCTCACTGCTTTTCAGAGGACTTTCAAAGGGACTTTCCGGACTTACAGCAGCCGGCTGCTCCGACTTTGCCTCTGCCCTTGAACTTGGCGTAGAAGCTGCATACAAGGCTGTTATGAAGCCTGCTGAGGGAACTATCCTCACTGTCTCAAAGGCTGCCGCTGCAAAGGCTCAGGAAATTTCCCTTTCCACCAATGATGATACCGTTTTCTGGAAAGAGATATGCATTGAAGCCGACCGTGTTCTCCAGCAGACACCGGAAATGCTCCCTGTGCTCAAAAAGGCAGGAGTTGTGGACGCAGGCGGTATGGGATTCCTGATAATCATTCAGGCTATGACAGACGTTATCTGCGGCGGAGAAATTGCACGTCCGGCAGAAACACAGTCCGTCAATACAGAGGATAAGGGTGATTCTTTCCGTACAGCAGTAAGTGAGTTTGACGAGGAGATAAACTTTACATACTGCACCGAGTTTATCGTGCAGAAATGTGAAGGCTGCCCCGATCCGTTCAAGCTGAGAGCATATCTCCAGACTATCGGCGACTGCGTTGTTGTAGTTGACGATGAAAAGATTATCAAAGTTCATGTCCACACCGATACTCCCGGACTTGCTTTGCAGAAAGCCCTTGAATTCGGTCACTTTATAAATGATCCCAAGCCCAAAATTGAAAATATGCGTATTCAGCACGAAAATAAAGTCAGAGAAGCTCAGGAGTCCGAAGCCGGTTTTGCTGCCGCTGAGCCTGAAAAGGAATTCGGATTTGTTGCTGTTGCAGCCGGTCACGGTCTTGAAGCAATGTTCCATGATCTGGGTGCAGATATTGTCGTAAAAGGCGGTCAGACCATGAATCCCTCCACCGAGGATATTCTCAGGGCTATCCAGTCTACTCCTGCACGAACTGTTTTCGTACTTCCAAATAATAAAAATATAATTATGGCGGCTGAACAGGCAGTGAGACTTACGGACAAAAACGTCTGTGTTCTCCAGACAAGAACTGTCCCTCAGGGAATTTCAGCTATGCTTGCCTTTGATGACAGTGCAGGTCTTGCTGAAAACAGAATTGCAATGACAAAGGCATTTGAAAAGGTCTCCACAGGACTTATTACCTTTGCCGCAAGGGACTCCGAATACGAGGGACACTCAATCAAGGCAGGAGAGATACTTGCACTTGAAAACGGCAAGCTTGCCTTTACGGAAAAGGATATCAACAAGGCTACCCTGAAGCTTGTAAAGAAGCTTGCAAAGGGCGATACAAGCTATGTTACGCTTATTCATGGCGCTGATGTTACTGAGGAAAACGCCGAAAGTATGCAGCAGCTTATCAGCTCAAAGCTCAGCGACAAGATAGAGGTAATGCTTGTCAACGGCGGTCAGCCGGTTTATTACTATATTATTTCTGTAGAATAATGTTTATTATGTCCTTTTGCCTGCTGCAGGAGGACATTTTTACTTATACTACATCAGATAAGGGGGACGCCGTCCCCCTTTACCCCCTGCAAAAGGGACAAAGTCCCTTTTGAATCCCCCGTCTCATACAGATATACCCCATAAAGGGGTATATCTGTATGAGGAGGAATCAAAAAAATTTGTTCATTGGCAAAGAAAAGAGAAAACATCGCCCCTTACTAATGCTGTATAAATAAAAATATGTTATTTGTACTGCAATAGAAAAGATAACAACTTTATTAAAAAAATCCTGACCGCCGTAGGTCAGGATTTTTTCAAAATACCTTAATTTTTCAAAGCCTTTTCAAGCCATACTCTTGCAACGTCAAGAGCCTCATACAGACCGCCCTCACGCTCTGTATTTCTCACACAGGCTTTAAGGGGATCAAGGGACAGGTCAGTTGACATCTGTATCACCCTGATCTTATCTGCAACCTCCTGGTCGCCGATTTTCTTTGTAGAGAGAATCTGCATCATGATAACATACGGATCGGACATATAGCCGTAGTACATCATTCTGCCGCTTCTCACAAGGGGATATCCCTTGTAGGTATAAAACTTTTCACTCATCACGAATCCTCCTTTTATTTCCAGGTGGTTAGATATTCCTCCCCTGTTTCAATTCTTTTTGCGTTTTCTATAAGAGTTTCAACGTAGGATTTACTGCAGAAATACTTGCTTTCCCCGTCAATAGCTATAAGTGCATTTAATGCTGAATAGTCGTAAAATTCAATCTTCTGTGTTTTTCCGGAGCTTTTATCTGTATACTCAACTAAAGCCATAGGTTCGCCGGAGGGCAGCTTTTCATCGTATGCAAAATCCTCGGCTGCGCCTTTTATAAGGAATGCGACAAAGCTTCTGTAACGTTCAGCGTCAAAAGGCTCACCGTTTCTGGTAACATTATAATCTTCTGCTGAGGTCGATTCCTTGTCTGCTGATTCCTCTTTCAGCTGTATCTTAAATTCATCATCAACGCCGTCACAGCTGACTTTCATATCGGTTATATTCCATACATAGGAGCCGAAATACATCTTTGAGGTTATATCGATAGGCATAACCGTACCCCATTGTGCGTCCTCTGCGGAAACGATATAGATAACCTTGCCGTCCTTCATCATTGCATAATGGCACTTTTTACCCTCCTCATCGGTGAATGGTTCACTGAGGTAAAGAACATAGTCGGTGTCATCGCTGCAGCTCATTGTAACTGTGCAGAAAGGACTGGAAAGACCTGCTTCGGCAATTTCAGCTTCTCCGGGAAGAATGCTGTATATGCCGTCAGCATAAAGCCCGAACATTCCATTTGTTATAGCTGTAGAACGCTCCACAGCAAGGTATGAAAAGGTTGGCTGAGTCATTACATGAGTAGCTGTTGTACCGCCGGAATAGGCTGAATCCTCGCTTTTCTCATTATATTCAAGGACAATGTCATAATCAAGGTCGTCACGCTGGATTTTCAGCGAATTTACCGTAGGATAATCCGCTTCGTCCGGCTCTGCAAGGATAGTTGTGGAAACGAAGTCCTTGATATCTGACTTATAGTTTGAAACGCTGCCAGTTGCAACTGTATAGACAGTGTCCTCACCGCTGAACATGAAGTACGTCTCAGATGTTACGGGAGCAGTATCACCGATAATGAAATTAACCTTTTCTCCCGAAGCAAAGGTAATCTCCGCTTCTGCCTGAGGAGCGTCAAAGCCGTATTTTGAAAGCTCCGTACAGTTCTCGGCAACAATGGAATCAGAGGTAAGTCCCTTTGCATTATTTGGGATAGTTCCCACCTTAGCCGTTGTAAGAGGAACATCTTCATAACCCTCAATAGTATAAGTTGCAGCGGAATCCTCCGTCTTTTCATCCTTGACGACAATATTAAGCACCTGATTGCCCTTTGTTACACGGACGCTGCTGATTTCCTCATCTTTTATCAGCTGGATACCCGAACCGGAAGCCTCTGATGATACTGAGGAGCTGTCCTCAGTATCATCAGGTTCTGTAAGCTTCAGAGCTGCAAGCCCTCCGCCGAGAACGGCAAGAGCTGCACAAAGTCCGATAATTCCCTTAACTGCATTTTTCATCGGTTCTTTCTCCTTATGAATACGATAACTCCTGCGGCAACGACTGCAAGAGGAATTATATAAACAACTGCAATGCTGATAGCTCTGCCCTGACTTGCTTTAAGAGCAAGAGTCTGTGTCTGGAGATTCTTCTGAGGAATTACAAAGCTGTTCTCCTTGCCTGTCATTGTATTCACTGTGTTAAGAAGTACATTTGCGTTGTTGTAGGCTGAAGTATTTGCAAGAATAGAGGGATCAGCAATATAAGCTGTACCAACAGCAAGAACGCAGCTGGTATAAACGTCCATATTCTCGCTTCTCTCACGCTTGGAGAGTACAGCAACTGTTCTTTCGGCATTTTCGCCGTCAGCCTCTGTTCCGTCAACATTTTTAAGATAGGAAGTAGAAGCAGATCTTAAAAGGTCAGTGGAAACGATGTCACTGTTTTTGGTGAGTATTGTTGCTTCTCTTGAGAAAGGAGCAACTATGGGCAGACTTTCGTTAGGAAGTGTACCTACAGCCTCAGTATCAGCAATCGTTACTACAGGAGCTGCCGCAGTACCGCCAAGTGAGCTTAATGTAGCTTTCATCATATTGGTATCGTCCATGATGACTTCATCACCGAAGCTGATGTTCCATTTTGCAAGGAATTCCTCAATGTTGGGAAGTTCCACAGCTGAAAGCGATGAAAGGTATATCACGTTTTTGCCGTATTTTCCGTCATTGTAGAGGAAGTCCTCAAGCTTTGCGATAACGTCCTCGCCGAAATCGGCAGCCGGTGCAGGAATAACGATAAGGTCATAGTCATCAGGGCTCATAGCGTCTGTCATAACATCAATGTCGGAACACTCATATCCGCCGGAGGTAAGCATCTTTTTAAAGCTTTCCGTTGAGTAGTAGATAGTTGAGTCCTCACCGTAAACGTATGCGGAATTTAAAAATGTTGCAAAAGCTGCATTAACAGGATTTGCGTCAGTAACAGACATAATTGCTGAGGTTATGGAGCTTTCTCCCACAAAGCTTATATTATTGCCTGAAGCATACTGTGATGAATTCTGGGTAAACAGCTCGGTAATTGATATTACCTTAACCTTTTCGCCTGTAGAAATAACGATCATACCCTCTGTAATAGTGCCGTTATAGTTGAATTTGGAGGCAACCTCCGGATTTTTGGTAATATCAACATAGTTAACGTCGATCTTACCCTTGCCGCCGCTGGCATAAACAGAGTATTTATCCAGTATTTCCGGTATCATCTGATAGTAGTTATACTGTATCAAGGTTTCCTTTGGATAGGTAACAGTTATCTCAACATTGCTTTCCATATCCTTCAGCACTTCAATAGTCTCATCGCAAAGCTCATAACGCTTATCGGCAGTAAGGTCAGCCTTAATGGGATAGCGTTTCATAAGCAGGCTTACGATAATGTTAAGGACTACCACAATAGCAACCACAAGTATAAGAACTGCCATAGACATGGAGCCGTATTTGAACTTTTTAAAATTCTTCGGCTTTTTTTCTTTTGAATTACTCTTCATTTCTGAAAAACCTTCCTTTCCGCATATTAACCCCAGCGTCTTTTCTCAAGAACTCTTACAGTAAAGAAGTTAAAGAGAAATGCCGCACTGAGATAGAACACTACGCTTGAAAGGTTGAAGATACCCATTGTAAATTCAACATATCTTGAGTAGAACGAAAGCGATGTGAAAATTTTCTTTATAAATTCGATAGAGATACCGCTGCCGATAGAATCAAACATATAAAGAAGCATGAGCGCAAGGAAGCTTGCAACAGCGGAAGCCATCTGATTTTCGGTAAGCGATGAGATAAACACGCCTACTGCGATAAATGCAGCCGCTAAAAGGAGCATTGCAAAGTAATTTGCAAGAAGCGTTGACCATACAACAGTGCCGAAGCAGCTGAGTATTATAGCATAGACAAATACAATGCTCTCAGCAATAACAAAAAGTGTAAGAGCTGCAAAATATTTGCCCAGCACTATGGACCACAGACCGATAGGTGCTGTAAGAAGTCCCTGATCTGTTTTCTGCTTCTTTTCCTCGCTGAGAAGTCTCATGGTAAGAATCGGTATAAGGAAAAGCACCACAAGAAACATTGCGCTGAAAAGCGGAGATGTATCGGTAGTTGCCTGTATAAGAGTTCCCTGATAGAAGAAGTATCCGGAGAACAGGAAGTAAACGGCTAAGAATACATAAGCCAGTCCTGATGTAAAGAATGCGTTCATTTCACGCCTGTATATTGCGCCCATTATTCCTCGTCTCCTTTCCCGTTGTCAGCTGAAGTCTTTTCGTTTTCGCTGCTTTCCTCGTGATTTTCATTGACATCACCGACTATCATGCCGTCACCCATAGTAATTTTAAGGAATATATCCTCAAGGGTAAGGTCTGAAAGCTGCATCATGAGAAGATTCCAGCCGTGTTCAGCGCACATTTTATTGATGTCACGGCGGATATCAACGCCCTCCACCGACTCAACGTCATAATCGTAGATGCCCGGTTCACGCTCCATATCGGCACGGACAAACTTTACGCTGCTCTTTGCTCCGCCCTCGCCGTCAGAACCGATAGCCTTGATAGCACGTACTATCTCGTCCTTGTCAGCGGCAGTTTTTGTGCTGCCCTCGATGCGGACAGTCATTTTATGCTCATTTGTAATATTTTTTGCGATTTCATTTGCAGTACCGTCAGCGGCAATAACGCCCTTGTTGATGATGATGATTTTGTCGCATACAGCCTGAATCTCCGGCAGAATATGGGAGGAAAGTATTACTGTATGGCTTTTGCCCAGCTTTTTGATAAGTGTTCTTATTTCCAGTATCTGCTTTGGATCAAGACCAACTGTCGGCTCATCAAGTATCAGCACCGGAGGATTTCCGATAAGTGCCTGAGCAAGACCTACTCTCTGACGATAACCCTTTGACAGGTTCTTGATTATTCTGCCCTTCACGTCAGTTATTCTGCAAAGGTCGCACACGTCCTTTAAATGTGCTTTTCTCGGGAGCTTGCATCTTTTCAGGTCAAACATGAAGTTAAGGTATCCCTCAACGGTCATGTCGATGTAAAGAGGCGGTATTTCCGGAAGATAGCCTATAAAGGATTTTGCCTTTTTCGGCTCTTCAAGAATGTCCACACCATTTATAAGTATCTGACCGGAGGTAGAAGAAATATAGCCGGTAAGCATATTCATTGTAGTGGACTTTCCTGCACCGTTAGGGCCAAGGAATCCCAGTATTTCTCCCTTTCCGACCTTGAAGCTTATATTGTCCACAGCTTTTTTATCGCCGTATTTTTTTGTAAGGTTTTTAACCTCGATCATTTGTTTTCCTCCTTATGAGGCAGCTATTATCTTAGCTGTCATAATCTGTCCGTCAGGAATGAAGCATCACAGCATTTCACCCTTGTACCGGATTTAATTCTATCAGTCTAATGTGATAGCACAGTGAAAGCATTGCGAATATTAAGAGAGCTTTTCAATTCCCTCTTTGATTCTCGACAAAGTATCCTCTTTTCCAAGAATTGCGCAAAGCTCCACGCCGCCGCCGGGAGTAAACTGCTTACCGGAAACAGCTGTTCTTACAGGCCAGAGAAGCCAGCCGTTCTTTACGCCAAGCTTTTCAATAAGACCAAACAGAGCGTCATGGATATTTTCAGCAGTCCAGTTATCAACAGCTTCGAGAACAGGAAGCACAGCTTTAAGTGCTTCAAGAGAAGTCTCCTCATTTGTTTTCATCTTCTTGTGGCAGTACATGGAGTTATCATACTCCGGAAGCTCGTCAATGAAATCCACCATGTCGGGAACATCAGTGAAAAGCTCTGTTCTCGGCTGTAAAACAGAGGCAAGCAGAGCCATGTCTATATCAGTACGCTTTACAGTCTGTCTGATATATGGAGTTATCTGCTCCTGAAATTCCTCAGGAGTCATTTTTCTGATGTAAGCAGCATTGATAGCTTTCAGCTTGACAGGATCGAAAATTGCAGGAGATTTGCTGATTCCGCTTATATCGAACTCCTGAACAAGCTCATCAAGAGTGAATATCTCCTGTTCGCTCTTGGGTGCCCAGCCGAGAAGTGCAATGAAATTCACAACAGCTTCTTTCAGATAACCCTTTTTAAGCAAATCCTCAAATGAAGCGTCGCCGTTTCTCTTGGAAAGCTTAGTTGTCTGGTCTTTCATAACGGGAGAGCAGTGGATATACTTAGGCACGTCCCAGCCGAAAGCCTGATAAAGCAGATTATACTTAGGAGCAGAGGAAAGGTACTCATTTCCTCTTACAACGTGAGTAATCCCCATAGTGTGGTCGTCCACAACATTGGCAAAGTTATAGGTAGGCATACCGTCTGTCTTAATGAGTATCTGGTCATCAAGAGTTGAATTTTCCACTGTAATATCGCCGTAAACCTCGTCATGGAAGGTAGTTGTGCCCTCCAGCGGCATTTTCTGACGGATAACGTAGGGAATACCTGCGTCCAGCTTAGCCTGTACCTCCTCCTTTGAGAGGTTGCGACAGTGTCTGTCATACATGGGAGCTATATGTGAAGCCTCCTGAATCTTTTTTACTTCGTCAAGACGCTCCTTATCGCAGAAGCAGTAATATGCATGACCGCTTTCCACAAGCTGGAGTGCATAATCCTTGAACATCCCCATTCTCTGAGACTGGATATAAGGACCAACAGGTCCGCCGATATCCGGTCCCTCGTCCCATTTAAGACCTGTCATTTTCAGTGTATTGTAGATAACGTCCACAGCGCCCTCGACATAACGCTCCTGATCGGTATCCTCGATACGGAGAATAAAATCTCCGCCGTTTTTCTTGGCGATAAGGTATGTGTAAAGCGCCGTTCTCAGGTTGCCTATGTGCATATAGCCTGTTGGAGACGGTGCAAAACGTGTTCTGACTCTTTTAGTCTCTGACATTTTTTTCAATCCTTTCTTATACTAATTCTCTGTTACACTATTGAAACAGCCTGACAGATAGCGTGTGATGACGTACCCGCCATTTTATGCTGTATAACGGCATAAATCCGTCTCATACATTTTCATATGAGAATGTTACTTGGGCAATTAAAAATCGATAATTACAATTACTTCGTCGGGCAAGCCGAGGTAAGTAATGCTGGAGCGTCCGTAAAGCTTCGCTGCGCTTGCTTTACTGCTTTGTCAGGGGGGCTCTGCTCCCAACGGTCGCCCGTACCCTCTGTCACTTCGTGACATCTCCCTACACTGTAGGGAGTCACCCCTCTTACACCCCCTGCCAAAGGGTTAATAAACCCTTTGGAAACCCCCGTGCGGCTCCGCCGCTTTTTTTTAATATTTATTGCCGCATCATTATATAGTCAATGTCTGCTGATATCTGCCTTTTCAGCTCCTCAACAGACGAAAACTTTCTTTCACTGCGAACAAATTTTCTGAACCGCACCTCCACTGTTTTTCCGTAAAGGTCACCGTTGTAATCAAGTATATGAGTTTCTACAAGAGGTCTGATATTATCCTCAACAGTAGGCTTTACTCCCACGTTGGTAACCGAGACATAAGGAATACCGTTCAGGATAGTTTCCGTTGCATAAACGCCCTTTTTCGGAACAAGCTGTCCGTGAGAGAAATTCTGATTTATTGTGGGGAAATCGATAGTCCGTCCTATTCTGTTCCCCTCAGTAACTTCGGCAAAAATACGGTAAGGGCAGTTACGGCGCAAAAGCTCCTGTACATCGCCTGACCGGAGACAGCCGCGGAATTTTTCGGAGGAAAAGGCGTCATCGCCAAGTACAGCGGTTCTGACTTCAAATCCGTATTTTTCCCCGTATTCTTTCAGCTCTCCGATACCGCAGGAGGCATTTTTCCCGAAACGGAAATTACCTCCGCAGACAACAGCTCCTGCGTTCATTTTTTCACACAGAACAGTCCTTGCAAATTCCTCCCCCTCCATGTCCTTCAGCTGACCGAAGTCAGGAGAGTAAATTTCCTCAAAGCCCAGCATATTCAGCATTTTTATCTTGAATTCATTTGTATATATATACTCAAAGGGTTTTCCGTGCTTGAACTTCACCGATTCCGTATTAAAGGTAAATACTGCCGGTTTCAGTTCCTTAAAGGACAATGCCATATTCAGTACAAGCCTGTGTCCGTCGTGAATACCATCAAAAAGTCCGACGGCAACAGCAGTTTTATTACTCATCAGCTCACCTCACGCAAGGTTTTTTCCGACTTTCAGAACGCCCTGTTCCCTGTCGGCAGAAGCTGTTCCGATAAATTCCCCGTTGTATCCGTAGACCGTATACAGGTCTGCATCGTCCCTGAGCCTGTGGATACGTGCAAGGTCAAGCTTAACGCCATTTTTGTACATTCTTGTCTGAGCCTCACCGAGACGGAGCTTCGGCAGCTTAGTGAAAACACGCTCAACAGGCAGCATCAGTCCGCTGAGCCTGTCCTCATCACGAGCATGCTGTATCTCCTCAAAGGTATAGCAATCGTCAAGAGTAAAGCCGCCGGAGGACAGTCTGACCAGTGAGGTCATTATTCCTCCGCAGCCCAGTTTTTCACCGATATCATTTATAATAGTGCGGATATATGTTCCCTTTGAGCACGAAATAAACAGGATTCCCTGACGCTTTTCTGCGTCATAAGATTCAAGTATAAGCTTATCAACAAAAATCTCACGGGGAGCACGTTCAACCTCGATACCCTGCCTTGCAAGGTCGTACAGGCGTTTTCCGTTTACCTGAACTGCCGAATACATAGGCGGCAGCTGACTTATTTTTCCGGTAAACTCAGGGATAATACTGCTGACAGCCTCCTCCGTCACAGCCATTTCCGACTGTGAAAGGAGCTTGCCTGTAATATCCTGAGTATCTGTAGTTTTTCCAAGAGCGAAGCCTGCACGGTAGCTTTTGGAGCTGTCCGGCATAATATCGCACGCCTTTGTAGCTGTTCCCACGAATACCGGAAGAACTCCCGTTGCCATAGGATCGAGAGTACCGCCGTGCCCCAGCCGCTTCATCTGCAAAATTCCCCGAAGCTTTGCCACAACATCAAAGGAAGTAAATCCCTCCGGCTTATTTACACAGAGTATCCCGTTCATATCTGCTCCAGAGCCTTTCCGACAGCTTCGGCAAGGCGTTTCTTAACATCGTCAATATCTCCTTTGATGAGACAGCCGGCTGCCTTTGCATGACCGCCGCCGCCGAATGTTTTGCATATCTCCGAAACATTCACATCATTTGCGGAGCGGAGTGATACCTTGTAAGCTCCCGGCTCACGTTCCTTTATCATAGCGCCGACCTCAACGCCCTCCGGCTGGAGAGGCAGTGAAGCACAGCCCTCAAGTCCGCTTTCATCAACTCCGGCATTTCTCATCATTTCGCCGGTAATAACGACCATTGTCAGCTTTCCGCCGAAGTAATACTCCATAAGCTCAGCGGCGGCGCATTCAATTTTTATCCTGCCCGGTGACTTGACATCGAACATATCACGGTTTATACGGGCATAATTAAGCTTATGCCCTCTTTTCAGCTCAGCCGCTATCTCATGGCATTCCGGCGTTGTATTGTCATATTTGAAGCAGCCCGTATCAGTAGCTATACCTGTATAGATGCAGGCAG
>JAEDLA010000201.1 GCA_016295545.1 Oscillospiraceae bacterium
TGATATAGTATATTATACCGGCTATATCAATATTTTTAAAGGGAAGATTCAGATAGTCGATAAGCAATGTTCTTATTATCTGTCCGACGCCGAGAAATCCTCCGCTGTAAAATCCGAGAGGGACAATGAAAAGGTTGATGCCGAGGGCGTAAATAAGTGCGCCGGCAACAGCTGTTACAGTACTTTTAATCTCATGTTTTGCTGTCATTTTCATAAACAAAATCTCCTTAACCGCTTTGTATTCAGGATAAATTCTATCACTTTGAGTGCATTGTGTCAATATAAAAAAGTTTTGACGGGTTTATAATTTTTTATTTACAGAAAATTCTGACTTTTCTGTTCTTTTTTTAATTGATGTAAAAATACCTCCTTTTTCAGTACAAAAGGAGGTGTTTTATCATTTTGTCAGTTTTTTCAGTTCATAATTTCTCATTGAAAGAATGGTTATAACTGTCAGCATAAACATGGAAAACAGAAGCCATTTAATGATTGAATTACGTCTTTGATATATTTCCGAATAGGGAAGTATTCCGGCTGCTATCATGTCATTATGCTTTTTATACTTTACAAGTACCCTTTTTCCGTCATATTCCGAAGAAAACCAGCCGCTGTCCTCAGAAAATTCCTCTGGTGAAAACTGTACTGCCGAGCCGTTAAGATAGCTGTCTGTATGGCTTATATAGGTGTTTGTTGCTGTGTCAATAACAGCAAGATGTCCGTGTTTCATAACCGGCATCTGGGTAACTGCAGCTGAAAGCTCCGAAAGCTCCAGCTGCTGCTGATAGTTTTCAAGTGAGAAGCGAATCTGTATGATTCCGGGTTCATCAAGCCTTGAAGAACCTGTTATAACCACCTTATTTCCGCCGGATTCGGACAATACCGCCTCCGAAAAGACCTTGTTGTCAATACCACGCATAAACTCTTCCAGTACAGAGGTTTCTTCCACTGACATATCAGTACTGTATCTTATTATGCCGCTTTCATCAGAAACGTTTATAACATCAGCGCCTATTGCAACACGCAGTTCCTCAAATGATGCTTCATCATTAAAAATGTTATTGTTTTTTGAAAGCATCATAGAAACAACTCTTGCCTTGGAACGATAGTTATTGTAGATTTCCTCAGTCAGCTTTTGCGATGACGCAGTTTTCTCGTCAATGTTTTCGCAGACAAGTTCAAGACGCTCGCCTATAAGCTTTCGGGCTTCAGAACGGTCAATAACTCCGACTGAATAAAAAGCCAGAAATGATATTATGGCCATACATATTAATGACGGTATAATAATTACCCTATAGTGACTTTTTTTCATTTATCCACCGCTTTCAGTACCTGTTCTGAGATAATACTGCACAACAGAAATTATGTAATTCCTTAAGGCAATACTGCATAATTATTGTCGTACAGATGCGCAGTCAGATTTTTTGTCAGATTACATAAAAAGCTCGCAGGCATACTGGCGTATGTCAAGAGATTTTTGTGTGATATGACGGAAAATCTGCAAGCAGATGTGCGGCAAAGGCGTTAGCCGTTAATTGTGCGGTGTTGCCTTAAAGCTTTTCAACGTAATCCTTTATTTTGCTGTAGGTTTCGTCACTTAGTATATGTTCGATTTTACAGGCGTCTGTTTCAGCTGTGTCAGGGCATACATCAAGGGCATTTATAAGAAATTTTCTGATATTTGTATGTCTTTCATAAACTGCCTCCGCACGCTGGAGTCCCATTCCTGTAAATGTGATTTGTCCGTTTGCATCAACATTTATGTATTTGTTTGATTTGAGTATTCCGACAGCTCTGCTAATGCTTGCCTTGGAATAGTTAAGTTCATTGGCTATATCTATTGAACGGACGTTGCCGTTTCTTCTCATCAGCAGTAATATTGTTTCCAGATAATCCTCTCTTGATTCAGTCTGATTCATAATGCCTCCCAGAATATTTTTATATAAGTAAATTTTAGCATGAGTACACTTAAAAGTCAATATTTATAAGGGATTTTCACACATAAATCAAATTTTTGTAAAATACATATTTTGTAGGGGCGAGCATTGCTCGCCCCTACAAATTGTTACGTCTGTCAGGAAAATAAAAATCTGCCCTCACAAAAAATGAAGGCAGATTTGTCCGGTGCGGTCACGCACCTGGCGTCCATAAGAGGATTCGAACCTCCGGCCTACCGCTTAGGAGGCGGTCGCTCTATCCAGCTGAGCTATATGGACACTTTTATTAAAGCGGACAAGAAACTGTCCGCTTTAATATATCTCAGTAAATTATGCTCCGTACTTAACTGTTGAAACCGGAACACCAACACCCATTGTAGATGTTACTGTGCAGGACTTGATGTAAGTACCCTTTGCAGCTGCCGGCTTAGCCTTAACTACTGCTTCCATAAGAGTTGTGAAGTTTTCGTCAAGCTTAGCTGCACCGAATGATGCCTTGCCGATAGGGCAGTGAATGATATTTGTCTTGTCAAGACGGTATTCAATCTTACCAGCCTTAGCTTCTGTTACAGCCTTTGCAACATCAGGAGTAACTGTACCAGCCTTTGGGTTCGGCATTAAGCCTCTAGGACCTAAAACCTTACCAAGACGTCCAACCAGACCCATCATGTCAGGGGAAGCGATTACAACGTCAAAATCCATCCAGTTTTCCTTCATGATCTTGTCAACGAGATCCATGCCGCCTACAAATTCAGCGCCAGCCTCTTTAGCTGCGTCATACTTGTCTTCCTTGCAGAAAACGCATACTCTTACGTTCTTACCTGTACCGTTAGGAAGAACAACAGCGCCTCTTACCTGCTGGTCAGCGTGTCTTGAGTCAACGCCCAGACGGATATGCGCTTCAACTGTTTCATCAAACTTAGCCTTGGCATTCTTGCAAACTAAATCAAGAGCCTCAGCAGAATCATACTGCTTTGAGCTGTCAACAGCCTTGCAGCTTTCCATATATTTCTTGCCGTGTTTCATTATAAATCCTCCATATAAAGTGGTAATACCGGATTGCTTAAATCGCCCAAAATCCGGTTAGCGGAAATTTCCTCCCACCATTTCGGAAAACAAAAGCTTAAATTCTTTCGTATCCGTCAGGCATTAATCAACTACAACGATACCCATTGAACGAGCTGTTCCGGCAATCATGCTCATTGCCGCTTCAAGTGAACCTGCATTCAGGTCAGGCATCTTCTGTTCAGCAATCTTCTGAACCTGTTCCTTTGTGATGTTTGCAACCTTGTTCTTGTTAGGAACGCCTGATGCAGTTTCGATACCGCAGGCCTTCTTGATAAGAACCGCTGCCGGCGGTGTCTTTGTTACGAATGAGAATGAACGGTCTGCATAAACTGTAATAACAACAGGAATGATCATACCGATATCATTCTTTGTTCTTTCGTTGAATTCCTTTGTGAACGCCATGATGTTTACGCCGTGCTGACCGAGTGCCGGACCAACCGGTGGTGCAGGTGTTGCTTTACCTGCCG
>JAEDLA010000202.1 GCA_016295545.1 Oscillospiraceae bacterium
CAGCTACATCAAGCCGGAGGGCGGTCTGTTTATATGGTGTACACTTCCTGAGGACGCTGATATGCCTGCTTTCTGCACAAAGGCTGTAAGGGATTACAAAATTGCCGTAGTTCCCGGCACTGCTTTCTGCATCAGCGAAAGCGACAAAACAACGTCTTTCAGACTTAATTTCTCAACTCCCACCAATCAGCAGATTTCCGACGGCATGAAAATTCTTGCCGATATGACAAGAGAAATGTTTGATTAATACGCTTATCCTTGCTGCTGACTTCCTTAAAACAGCAGCAAAAAAGCCTTTACAGGCTTCATTATAAATAACAGGGCAATTCAGCTCTTACGAAAGGATTTTTAATATGGCAAACAGACGACCGATTACTGACAGATACCCCGTTACACAGAAATATCTCATGACAAGAGGTCAGGCTATAAACTTCCCCTCTGATTTCTTCAAGATAAAGCTGAAAAGAGACGATGTTTACGGCATGGTCATTGATATTCCTATGGCAGGTCAGATACTTACAACAATGGTATGCTTCATCAATGGTGCAGCTAACCTCTATTTCAACAACGGCGGCGAATATACAGGCGCTGCTCAGAAATACAAGAATCTCGTTCAGGCTTCTCACGCACTTGTTGCAAATGCCAGAATGATTCTTCCCAAATGCGAAAAGGTAAAGGCTTACGACCTGCCTAAAGGTCAGACACACAACATCTTCCTCCTTACAAAGGGCGGCGTTTACAAGACACAGCTTCACGCTGGTCTTATCCCTGAAACTGAGCCTGAAATGCGTACTATTTACGTTCTCTATCAGAAGGTGCTCAATGAGCTGAGAAACTGTCAGCTCAAGGACGAAGCTGAGAGACAGAAGAATAAAGCTTAAAAAGGAGATTTTTTAATGGAAGATAAGAAGCTGATTTTCAGCGGCATTCAGCCTACCGGTACATTCACTCTCGGAAACTATATCGGAGCTGTCAGAAACTGGGGACCGCTTCAGGACCAGTATAACTGCATTTACTGCGTTGTGGATATGCACGCTATTACTGTGAAGCAGGATCCTGTGAAGCTCCGTCAGAATACCATGAACGCTTATGCACTTCTCATGGCTTGCGGAATCGATACCGAGAAATCAATTCTGTTTATTCAGAGCCATGTCAGAACCCATGCTGAGCTAAGCTGGATACTCAGCTGCAATACCCAGTTCGGAGAGCTTTCAAGAATGACGCAGTTCAAGGATAAGAGCCAGCGTCATGCCGATGATGTCAATGCCGGACTATTTACTTATCCTGTGCTTATGGCTGCCGATATTCCTGCATATAATGCCGACCTCGTTCCTGTAGGCGTTGACCAGAAGCAGCACCTTGAGCTTGCAAGAAACATCGCTCAGCGCTTCAATCAGAGATACGGCGAATTCTTTACTGTTCCTGAACCGTATATCCCCGAAGTCGGCGCAAAGGTAATGTCACTTCAGGATCCTACAAAAAAGATGTCCAAGTCGGACGACAATCCTAATGCCTGCATTCTCATTCTTGACGATAAGGATACAATTATCCGCAAATTCAAGCGTGCCGTAACTGACAGCGAATCTGAAATCTGCTACCGTGAGGGTAAGGACGGTATAAATAACCTTATTTCTATTTACTCTACTGTTACGGGCAAGGATTTTGACAGCATCACCTCAGAATTTGCCGGAAAAGGCTACGGTGACTTCAAGCTTGCTGTTGGAGAAGCTGTTGCTGACCACCTTGAACCTATCCGCAGCGAATTTGCAAGAATCAGCAAGGACAAGGCTTTCCTTAAACAGTGCTACACTGACGGCGCTGAAAAAGCCCTCAGATATTCCAGCAGAATCGTATCAAAGGTATACAGAAAGGTCGGCTTTGTTGACGCAAGGTAATCAGCAAACCATATACTTTGTGTACTTGTTAAAACTTACAAAAGAACACGTTATATAAGCCTATATTCCGCAAAATTAACAAAATTGCAAAAATAGGTTGCATTTTTGAAGAAATTAGGGTATTATATTAGATAGCCCGTCTTTAAGGGAGTGTTTCCGATGGTCGAATTTACACAAAAGGATTTCTACAATATCGACGATCTCATTGATATTGTAAGGCTTTTAAGAAGCGAGGGCGGCTGCCCCTGGGACAGAGAACAGACTCACAAATCCATTAAAAGTGATTTCATTGAGGAGGTCTGCGAAGCTATCGAAGCTATCGACCTCGAAGACACTGAGCTGTTGAAAGAGGAACTGGGCGACGTCCTTTTACAGGTCGTTTTCCACTGCCGTATCGAGGAGGAACAGGATTCCTTTACATTCAGCGATATATGCAACGGCATCTGCAAAAAGCTTATCGTTCGTCACCCCCACGTTTTCGGCGATACTATCGTCAGCTCAACTGACGACGTTCTGAAAAACTGGGACTCCATAAAAATGGAGACTAAAGGACAGGAATCCTATACAGATACGCTCAACAGCGTTGCGAAGTCTCTCCCCTCTCTTATGAGGGCACAGAAAGTCGGAAAGCGTGCTATGCGTGCCGGAATGGACTTTAAATCAGCTGATGACGCTCTTGCCTGTATCGGCAGCGAAAAAGCTGAACTTGATGAAGCTATTGCTTCAGGGGATAAAGACCGGATTGAGGAGGAGATCGGTGACCTGCTTTTCTCCTGCGTAAACGCTGCACGTCATCTTGGTATCGACGCTGAGCTTGCCCTTAAAGCAGCTACAGATAAATTTATTCTTCGGTTTTCAAAGACTGAGGAGCTTGTTTCTATGGATTCCCTCAACATGAAAGAGCTTTCTATTGATGAGCTCGATGTTTATTGGGATAAAGCTAAAAGACTTATAAAAAGTAATGGAGGAAACTGAAAATGACAAAAACAGAACTTATTAATTCTATCGCTGAAAAGGCACACTGCACAAAGAAAGATGCTGACGCTGCTCTTTCCGCTACTCTTGCTGCTATCACTGAGGCTCTCGTAAACGGTGAAAAGGTTGCTATCACAGGCTTTGGTACATTTGAGGTTCGTGAGAGAGGCGAAAAGACCTGCATTAACCCCAAAACTAAGGAAAAGATCACCTGCCCTCCCTGCAAGGCTCCTGCTTTCAAGGCTGGCAGCGCTCTTAAGGAAGCTGTTAACAAGTAATCAACAGATACTTTTTCAGGGATGGGCTTTTTGCCTGTCCCTTTTTTATGAAAGGAACTTATATGCGACTTGATAAATATTTAAAGGTTACAAGGCTCATTAAACGCCGGACTGTTGCCAATGAAGCCTGTGATGCGGAAAAGGTCTCGGTAAACGGCAGACCTGCCCGTGCCTCCTATGATGTTAAGGTAGGAGATATAATCGAAATCAACATGGGTGCACGCCCTCTCAAAGTCAAGGTGCTTAACGTCACTGAGCACGCTACAAAGGAAAATGCTGCTGAAAATTATGTTGTGATTGAATAAATTCAGA
>JAEDLA010000010.1 GCA_016295545.1 Oscillospiraceae bacterium
TCTTGTTCATTTTCCAGTTTCCGGCAATAATTGCCTTTCTTGTTGACTTGTTCATAGTATTAACTCCTTAATATTTATTTGCCTGATTTCTCTGATTTCTTGCCATTGTACACATTGTTTGAATCAGAAAATATGTTGCTGCTGCCGTTATAGCTGCCTATTGCGATTCCGTTTTTAATGGGTGAAGCAATAAAACCGACTATAATTCCGGCAAATAAGCCGAGCAGAAGTGCAGCAAAGGCAGAATCAGAAAAACTGTTTTCAATTTTATCGATAAGTTTCATATATATCCTCATTTACGGTAATAAGGGCGAATATTTCTATCCGCCCCTACTGATTTGCATACAAAAGCTTAACGATTTCTCCCCACCTCCCTTGGGGGAGGTTGCACTTACTTGCATTTGCTTGTAAATGCAGTCAGGTGGGGGAAATGCCTGCGCAGGCTCTGCGCTTATTTTTCAGCAATAGCAGCAACGCCGGGAAGAACCTTACCCTCAAGGTATTCAAGGGAAGCACCGCCGCCTGTGGAGATGTGGCTCATCTTGTCAGCGAAGCCAAGCTGGATAACAGCTGCTGCGGAGTCACCGCCGCCGATAATTGTTGTAGCGTCTGTCTCAGCAAGAGCCTTAGCAACAGCGATAGTACCCTTAGCAAGAACAGGATTCTCGAAAACGCCCATAGGTCCGTTCCATACAACAGTCTTTGCAGACTTTACAGCGTCAGCAAAAAGCTCCTGAGTCTTTACGCCGATATCAAGTCCCATTTTGTCAGCAGGAATCTTGTCGGAATCAACATTCTCGATAGAGATCTCAGCATCGATAGGATTCGGGAACTCAGCTGCAACAGAGGTATCAACAGGAAGAAGAATCTTCTTGCCAAGCTTTTCAGCCTTAGCAAGCATTTCCTTGCAGTAGTCGATCTTCTCGTCGTCAACGAGAGATGTTCCGATAGAACCGCCGTTAGCCTTGATAAATGTATAAGCCATACCGCCGCCGATAATAAGGGTATCGCACTTTTCAAGCAGGTTTGAAATAACATTGAGCTTGTCTGCAACCTTAGCACCGCCAAGAATAGCAACGAAAGGACGCTCAGGAACTTCAACGGCATTTCCGAGATACTTTATCTCTTTCTGCATGAGGTATCCTACAGCAGTTTCCTTAACAAATTTTGTAACACCGGCAGTAGAAGCGTGTGCTCTGTGAGCTGAACCGAAAGCGTCCATTACGAAAACTTCGCCGTCAACGAGGTCAGCAAGCTCCTTAGAGAACTCCTCACCGTTCTTTGTCTCCTCAGCGCCACGGAATCTTGTATTTTCAAGAACTACGATTTCGCCGTCAGCCATTTCTGCAACAGCCTTCTTAGCATTTTCGCCGACAACAGTATCATCAGCAGCAAAAACTACCTTTGTGTCAACAAGCTCAGCCAGTCTCTCTGCAGCGGGTGCAAGTGAGAACTTAGCCTCAGGACCGTTCTTGGGCTTGCCGAGATGTGAGCAGAGAACAACCTTTGCTCCGTTCTCAACGAGCTTATTAATTGTAGGAAGAGCAGCCTGGATTCTGTTATCGTTAGTGATAACGCCGTCCTTGAGCGGAACATTGAAGTCAACTCTTACGAGAACCTTTCTGCCCTTAACATTAATATCCTCTACAGTAACTTTGTTTAATCCTGCCATTTTTATGACATCCTTTCATATTAATATACATACAAATATGCTGCTGTCAGCTGACTTTTTCCAGATAACAGCTTACCTTACTATTCTACACTATTTTGAGATTTTTTTCAAGTACTTATGCAAATTTTTTCAGAATTGTTCATTATATGGCTTTTGCAGGTGATTTTTTCTGTTTATGCCGTCAAATTATTTCATTCTCGAACCGGTATAGCTTCTCAGGAAAGCGAAAAATTCCTCTACATTTGAGTTGTCGGATTTATTGTGATTGCAGGTAAAGAGAATATCCCTGTGACACCTGGGATTTAAAATTTCAAGCAGTTGAACGTTGTCTACCTCAAGCTTTCCCCATGTATGCTCCGGCCAGAAGCCTATCCCGATATTGGCGGCTATCATGTTTCTTACTGCTGCCGGACTGTCGCTCTCGAAAATGATTTTCGGCTCAAATCCCACGTTTTCGCAGAATTTATCGCAGATATACCTAAGCTGTCTTGAACCGAAAAGACTGATAAATCCCTCATTTTTCACCTCTGTCAGATCTATGGAGCTTACTCCCTGATATTTCTCGTTATTCGGCACAGCAAGATAGATTTTTTCAGTGCAGACAAACTTATTTTCAGCATTTTCCTCTGAAAAATTGTAGAACATTCTCGTTGTAACGCCGATATCGTATAATTCGTCCTTTGTATTCTGAAAAACCTGAAAATTAATGTTCGGGTGAGTTGTTTTGTACTCGATTATAGCCTCAGTTATAAGCGTGGAAGCCGCAAGAACATTCAGGTGGATAGTCTCGTTTTCAAGGGCAATTTTTGTTTTCAGCTGTTCCGGAATTGCTTCAAGCTCCTGCATGACGGGAGCAAACTTATCCCGCAGGAATCTGCCGTACTCAGTAAGAATAATATTTCTTCCCTTGTGGGTAAAAAGCGGAACTCCCAGCTCTGCTTCAAAACGGTGAATAGATTTTGTCAGTGCCGGCTGAGCAACATGAAGCTTTTTTGCACTTTTTGTTACGTGCTGACTGTCAGCAACCTCTAAAAAATATTTAATCTGCATAAAATCCATATTCAGCACTCCTATTGATAACTTAAAGTTATGTTTTCTATAATTATTATATATTAGACATTATCGTTTGTCAATGATATAATAATAGCAGAAACAAAAATATCAAAGGAGTTTTTACTATGTCTCAGATTTTAGAAACAATCATGCTTATATGCTTCGGCTTTTCATGGCCGATGTCCGTTGTGAAGAATATCCGCTCAAAAACTGCCAAGTCCATGAGCCTGCCGTTTATTCTGCTGATAATCTCCGGATATATTGCCGGAATCTGCGCAAAAATCTATACACACCAGCTGAATTTCGTGCTTGTTGTTTATCTTATAAATCTTGCGATTGTCTCCGTTAATATCGTTATATATTTCATCAATAAAAAATATGACAGACAGGCGGAAATCTCCCAAAATATGCAGGCTGAAAATGTCTGAAAAAATAAAAGGTGCTTATGACAAAACCATAAGCACCTTAAAATTTTATTTATTAATTTTTCTTTCGATATAAGATGTGTGAAGAATCTCGTGTGCCTTTTCGCTTCCGGGTTCACCGAAAAATTCCTCGTAAACAGCCTTTACAGCAGGATTTTCATGAGACTTTCTCAGCTTCATCTGACTATCCTGTGTGTAAAGAGCCTTTGCACGTATCTCACGAAGGTCATTGAAATTGCGGATATTTCCGGGCTGCTGAGGCTGTCCGCCGCCGTTTACACAGCCGCCGGGACATCCCATAATCTCGATAAAGTCATACTCAGCTTCACCGCTTCTTACTCTTGTGAGAAGCTCGTCTGCATTGCCAAGTCCGCTTGCAACAGCAACTCTTACCTGCTTTCCGCCTACATTGTAGGTTGCTTCCTTAATACCGTCAGTTCCTCTTACCTCAGTGAAGTCTGTCACGTCCTCTCCTGTGAGTGTATGAACCGCTGTTCTGAGAGCAGCCTCCATAACACCGCCTGTTGCGCCGAAAAGAACAGCTGCACCGGTAGAGATTCCCAGCGGCTCGTCAAATTTCTCGTCAGGAAGTCTGTGGAAGTTTATGCTTGCAAGATTAATCATTCTGCCAAGCTCTCTTGTTGTGAGAACATAATCAACATCAGGAACTCCTGCAGCACTCTGATCCTCTCTGCCTATCTCGAACTTTTTAGCAGTACAGGGCATAATTGAAACCATAACGATATCCTTGGGATCAATGCCCATTTTCTGAGCATAATATGTCTTAGCTGTTGCGCCGAACATCTGCTGAGGAGACTTGCAGCTTGAAAGATTTTCAATCATATCGGGATAATAGTGCTCACAGTAGTTTATCCAGCCAGGCGAACATGAAGTGATAAGCGGCAACTTTCCGCCGTTCTGAAGCCTGTCAATGAACTCATGAGCTTCCTCCATGATAGTAAGGTCAGCGGCAAAGTCAGTATCAAATACCTTTGCAAAGCCAAGACGTCTCAGTGCTGCGACCATTTTTCCCTCAACATTAGTACCGAGAGGCATTCCGAAGCATTCGCCCAGTGCTGCACGTACAGCAGGAGCTGTCTGGACAATAACGTGCTTTGAGCTGTCAGCAAGAGCGGCAAAAACATCGTCAACATTATCCTTTTCAGCAATAGCGCCTGTGGGACAGACTGTTATACACTGACCGCAGGAAACACAGCTGGTCTGACCAAGTCCCATATCAAAGGGAGAGCCTATATATGTGCTGAATCCACGCTTATTTGCGCCGATTACACCTATTTTCTGAACCTTTTCACATACTGCTGTACAGCGGCGGCAAAGAATGCACTTATTATTGTCACGGTACATATGAACAGCTGAATTATCTATCTCGTACTTGTTCAGAACGCCCTCGTAAAGCGAAGCGTCGTCAACGTCCATAGCTCGTGAAAGCTTCTGAAGCTCACAGTTGCCGCTTCTTACGCATGAGAGACACTTTTTGTCGTGAGTGGAGAGAATAAGCTCAAGAGTCTTTTTTCTTGACTCAATTACCTTTTTGGAACAGGTAAGTATCTCCATTCCCTCTGAAACAGGGTAAACACAGGCAGCAACAAGACGGAATCCCCTGCCCTCGTTGACCTCAGTAATACAAATACGGCAGGCGCCTATTTCATTGATTTTTTTAAGGTAGCAGAGCGTAGGAATCTCTATGCCTGCAATATGAGCCGCTTCGAGAACCGTTGAACCGGCAGGAACAGAAACCTCTGCTCCGTTTATTTTAACTGTAATATTTTCCATTGAAATTCCTCCCCTATTTCCTGATAATTGCGCAGAATTTGCACTTCTCGATACAAGCGCCGCATTTCAGGCATTTTGTGGTATCGATTGTGTGAGGAGAACGAACTGTACCCTCAATAGCACCGGCAGGACAAACCCTTGCACAGGCAGTACAGCCCTTGCATCTGTCCTCGATGATAGTATACTGCAGAAGGTCCTTGCAGACTCCGGCAGGACATTTCTTGTCAACAACGTGAGCGATATACTCGTCACGGAAATAGCGGAGTGTTGAAAGTACCGGATTGGGCGCAGTCTGACCAAGTCCGCAGAGGGAATTTGTCTTAACGTGGAAGCAGAGCTGCTCCAGCTTGTCAATATCCTCAAGAGTACCCTGACCTTTAGTGATCCTGTCCAGAATCTCATACATTCTCTTTGTACCGATACGGCAGGGAGCGCACTTTCCGCAGGACTCATCAACAGTGAATTCAAGGAAGAATTTGGCAATATCGACCATACAGGTGTCCTCGTCCATGACAATAAGTCCGCCTGAGCCCATCATAGAGCCGATTTTTATAAGGTTATCGTAGTCAATGGGAATATCAAAGTGCTCAGCGGGAATACAGCCGCCGGAAGGACCGCCTGTCTGTGCAGCCTTGAATTTCTTTCCGTTGGGAATACCGCCGCCGATTCCCTCAACGACCTCACGCAGAGTAGTACCCATAGGAACTTCCACAAGACCTGTATTGTTGATTTTTCCGCCCAGTGCGAAAACCTTGGTACCCTTTGACTTTTCAGTACCCATAGAAGCGAACCATTCGCCGCCTTTAAGGATAATATTCGGGATATTTGCATAAGTCTCAACGTTGTTGAGGATAGTAGGCTTCTGGAAAAGTCCTTTTTCAGCAGGGAAAGGCGGTCTTGGACGAGGTTCTCCTCTGTTGCCCTCGATAGAGGTCATAAGAGCAGTTTCCTCGCCGCAGACGAAAGCTCCTGCACCGAGTCTCAGCTCAATGTCAAAATCAAAGCCTGTGCCGAAAATGTCCTTGCCCAGCATACCGATCTCACGAGCCTGATTTATGGCTATTTCAAGGCGTTTTACAGCAATGGGGTATTCTGCACGAACATATATGTAGCCCTGAGACGCACCGATAGCATAGCCGGCAATTGCCATAGCTTCAAGAACAACATGGGGATCACCCTCAAGGACTGAACGGTCCATGAAAGCGCCGGGATCTCCCTCATCGGCATTACAGCAAACATACTTGATATCAGCGTCGGGAACGATATTGCGGGCAAGCTTCCATTTCATTCCTGTTGGGAATCCGCCGCCGCCTCTGCCTCTGAGACCGCTGTCGAGAATAGTCTGGATAACCTCCTCCGGTGTCATCTGGGTAAGAGCCTTTCCGAGAGCCTGATAACCGCCTCTGCCTATGTATTCATCAACGCACTCAGGATCGATTATTCCGCAGTTTCTGAGGGCAACACGCTTCTGCTTAGCATAGAAATTTGTCTTGTCAAGGGCAGTAATCTCATCACCGCAGACAGTTTCCTCATATAGGAATTCCTTGACAGGATTACCCTCAACGAGGTGTTCCTTAACGATACGGGGGATTTCATCGGTATTAACCATTGAGTAGAAAGTGCCCTCCGGATAAACTATCATAATCGGACCGAGAGCGCAAAGTCCGAAGCAGCCTGTTCTTACGACCTGAACCTTATCCTCTATTCCATTCTTTTTCAGTTCATCTTCAAGCACGCTTATGACCTGTGCAGAGCCTGAAGATGTACAGCCTGTACCGCCGCAGACAAGAACGTGCTTTTCATACTTTGAAGTACTGGCACCCTGAGTTCTCACTGCAATTTCATTGTGCATTTTTTCTCTGACAGCGTTAAGCTCTTCAAGAGTTTTCATAAAACTTCCTCCTATTGTTGGTGTATTGGTTAATCTGCATATTTTTCAAGAATAGCGTCAATATCGTCAACGGTAAGACGGCCGTAAACGTCATCATTCACAGTAATAACAGGGGCAAGTCCGCAGGCGCCGATGCATCTGCAAGCCTCCAGAGAGAACTTGCCGTCGGGAGTACATTCTCCGTCACTGATACCCAGTTTGTTCTGAAGCTTGTTGAAAATATTTCCTGAGCCTTTAACGTAGCAGGCTGTGCCGAGACAGACTGAAATCTTGTATTTGCCCTTTGGCACAAGGGAAAACTGAGCATAAAAGGTTACTATCCCGTAAATTTTTTCAAGGGGGATACCGGTATTGTCGGAAATAATAGTCTGAACCTCTACAGGCAGATATCCGTAAATCTCCTGAGCCTTTTGCAGAATCGGCATAAGAGCGCCCTTTTCGTCCTTTTTCTCCTCGATAACTTTAAGGAGCCGGGCTTCCTGTTCAGGAGTACCTCTGAACTGGCTTTTTGCAGCTGTTGTATTCATAAAACGACCTCCTAACAGTGATTTTAACATGATCCGCAGCAAGAATGAGAGGATAATGAAAAATACTGAATTATAATACTGTTTCTCTGGCAGGCAGCAGATATTGTCTGACAGGGAAACGCCTGCTGCGCAGGCTGCAATTTGCTACGCAGACTGCCGTCTCATAAAATCCCGGAATACAGGCATTTTTCTGTCCTATGAAGTGGGATCGGTATAAAATGTTGCATAATTCAGCAAGCATAGCTATTAAATATTATACCATATAACCCCTATATTTTCCATTTGCAATTTGTACATTTTTTACACAGCTTTTTTGTTTATTTCCTACATACCAACAAATGCAGCTGAAGCCCGTGTTCAGAATACAAATAAAAATGATACTATTTGTCAGATTTATCCAGATTAATATTTATACAAATAAATTAAAAGTTCACTTTTAATAATCGCCTGTTTTCATTGACAAAGTTTATAAAATATTGTATATTTATATTATCAGACAACGGGATTACTGCTGTTTTTCAGGAATCCTGCTGTCAAATAAACGTACACGTCAAAAAGCGTTTACCGGAGCCTGTCAGTGACTGCACTGCACTGACCGCTTTTCCGGCTGTCTGTGGAGGAAAATATGAGTATACCTAACGATCCCATTATTCTTTTAAGCTACATAAACACACTGCTCAGAGACCAGTACCCAAGCCTTGAGGAGCTTTGCAAAGCTGTCGATGTTCCTCAGCAGCAGATAACCGAAAAATTAGCCGCTGTCGGTTACACTTATGACGCAGAGCAAAATCGTTTCAGGTAAATCGGTATCAAAAAAATACAGAAGATACCGGGATGGGAGGGCCTATGAAAACGAAATTTAAAAACTGGCTTGCAGCTGCTGTATCCGCAGCTGTAACACTCAGCGCTATGGGAAGTCTTTCTTTCTTCAGTGCTGAAACAACTGATGAGCAGACGACCTATTCACTTTCTTTCAATCTCAGCTTTGAGGGATTTGAGACAGAAACTCCGGAGCTTTTTGAAGCTGTACAGCTTACTGCCGGAGAGGTTTTTACTGTTCCTGAGGGAGCTTTTATAACCGATACTATCTCGTCCACCGGCTGGACTACCGACAATATCTACATTTTAGAGGCTGGCGACTATTTCACGATGCCGGATCACGATGTGATACTTGAGCCTGTATTTGTTGATTACTCTGATCCTACGACATACACTGTATCGTACAACATTACAGGTGAGGATTATTCGGTTCTTGACGACAAGCCTTTCAAAAGCAGGGAATATCAGCCAGGTCAGGCTGTAAAGGCAACAGGAGCTACAATTTTCAGAGAAGGCTATACACAGTATGGCTGGACATACGAGGGCAATGATTTCTACGATGCAAGAAAGCTTATTATGCCTGACCATGATGTTGTTTTTGAACCGCACTGGTATCAGCATCACATGGTTTACTATGAGGCAGGAGACGTCGACGGAATAAGAGGCAACGCTGTTTACAGCTTTGAAAAAACAGCCTCAGTTTCCATTGAGCTGGGCGATTCCTCACGTCTTTCACGCACAGGCTATTCCCTTACCGGCTGGATATGTGACCTTGACGGTCAGACCTACAGCACCGGTGCCCGTTATATAATGCCTGACTCAGATGTTCATTTCACAGCTATATGGACTCCTAATCCGACTACTGTTAGTTTCAAGTCCGCAACAAGCGCAAATGAGACTATGAAGCTGTCAGCCAAAACCGAAGATGTAATAACTGTTCCGGAATGCACTTTCACCAATGAGGGATATATTTTCATCGGCTGGAATTACAACGGTACTATCTATACTCCCGGCGAAGAATTTACAGTTCCCGGTTCATTATTCGGCACTTCTTTAAAGGCTGTATGGGCTGCGGAGACTGACTTTTACGACTCCCTTTCCCTTTGTATAGCACGAAAAAATTACGCTGAGGGAAATGTCTCCGAAGACGAGTTAAAAAATGGCGCAGACTATCTCCTCTGCCGCAGCACAAATGAATAAAAACATTCTGCCGCATCTGAAAAGGTGCGGCATATTTTGTCGCAAATGTTTTCTTTCATCAATAGAGCAATGCCGGATTTTCATAAATTAAAAATTATTAAAAAGGTTATTCTTATTGAATTATACCGAAAATTGTGTTATAATATTTTTATATGATTTTTTGTAAGGAGAAATTACATGGCTATTACAGAAGCTGTTGAAAATTACCTTGAAACTATACTGATTCTCTCCAAAGACCAGCCGAATATCCACGCAATCGATATCTGCTCATATTTAGGCTACTCACGTCCCACAGTCTCAATTATCCTGAAAAAAATGAAAGATGACGGACTTGTTACAGTTGACGACGACAACCACATAACGCTTACAGAAACGGGAAAAGCTGTGGCTGAGCACATTTATGAGCGTCATAAGCTCCTGTCAGAGCTGCTTATACATATTGGCGTCAGCAAGGAAACTGCTTTAAAGGACGCCTGCAAAATCGAACATGATATCAGTGACGAAACTTTTGAAGCACTGAAAAATTTTGCGGCTGAATCAGGAATAATAATAAATAAATAGCCTAAACAGCGATGTAAGTTATTCTATTGTTTTTTTTTGCATAAACTAATTGTGCAATCTTTATATCTGGAGGATTCTATGGACAAATTTCAGAAGCTCAGGGAGGAAACCCCTGTTTTTATCTATAAAAGCTGTACCATTGCAGACAATGGCTCTGATATTGATGTCAGCTATGAATTTGTTTTTCCCGGTCTTGCCGCTTTCCGTCCCGGCTGGAGCTTCACAAAGCCGGCTTCCTATGCCGGAAACGCCGCTGAGGACGCTGTTTTTCAGCGGCTGGCATTCTCACTGGGCATGGCTGAGGCTGTTAGCTACTGGAAAGCCGCCTGCTCTCCCCGATTTATCGTGGAATGCGGAACACTTTCTCCCGAACAGGCTGACTGGTGGAAAAAGCTCTATTTCAACGGTCTCGGCGAGTTTTTCTATATCAATAATATATCTGCCGATCCTGACAGCTTCGTTCAGATAGAATGCACGCAGAATACTGTGGAATCCCCTGAAATGTCTGAAAAGGAGCTTAAAGGCTGTCTCGTTCCGATAGGCGGCGGCAAGGACTCCGCACTGACGATAGAAACGCTGGTAAGTGCCGGTATGGAATGTAAATGCTATTCCATTAACAGCCGTCGTTCCGTTCAGGAAACTGTCAGAGCTGCCGGTCTGCCTGGCGAATCTCTTATCACCTCTAAACGCCGCTTTGACCGTTCCCTTATTGAACTGAACAACAAGGGTTATCTTAACGGTCATACGCCTTTTTCAGCTATTGTTGCATTCTCCGCTGAGATCACCGCCTACCTCAACGGTCTGAAATACGTTGTACTCTCCAACGAGTCCAGTGCAAATGAAAGCACTGTTGCCGGTATGAGCGTCAATCACCAGTATTCAAAAAGCTTTGAATTTGAGCGTGATTTTCACTGCTACGAGGAGAAATTCCTGAAAAGCGGCGTTTATTATTTCAGCTTTCTCCGTCCTCTATCCGAGTTTCAGATAGCTGAAATGTTTGTCACCCACAAAAAATATCTTGATGTTTTCAGAAGCTGTAATTTAGGCAGCAAAGTTTCGCCGGATATATGGTGCGGAAACTGTCCTAAGTGCCTTTTCGTCTTTCTTATCCTCTCCCCCTTTGCGGACTGTCAGAAGCTTACGGAAATTTTCGGAAAAGACCTCCTCGACGAGCCTGAAATGCTTGAATATTTCAGGGAGCTTACCGGTCAGACCGAACACAAGCCCTTTGAATGCGTTGGCAGTGTTGACGAGGTAAACCTTGCCGCTTCAATGACTGTACAGCGCCTTGAAGCCGCCGGACGGCAGCTCCCGCTGCTTCTTCGTGAATACCGTGAGAGCAGTCTGTACAAGCCGGAAACTATTAGTAAGAGACTTGAAAGCTGCCGCAGTCACTACGACAGCAATAACCTTCTTCCTGCTGAATTTGAAGCTATATTAAAAAATGAAATGGAGCGTATTCTGTGAATAATTTTGCTGAACACCTGAAAAGCTGTACCGATAATAAAAAAGTCTGCCTTCTCGGCTTCGGACGTGAGGGAAAGTCTACCTACAGGATGCTTGAAAAATACTGCTCATGCAGCTCTGTAACTATATGCGACCTCAATCCTGTTGACCGTGAAGCCAATAATCTGCCGGACAGCGTTGAAATAATCACAGGAGAGAATTATCAGGACTGCCTTGACAGCTTCGATGTAGTTTTCAAAAGTCCCGGAATCGTGCTGAAAAAGGACATTTCTGACCTTAAATGCACAATAACCTCAGAAACGCAGGTCTTTTTTGAATGCTTCCGCAGTCAGATTGCCGGAATCACCGGTACAAAGGGAAAAAGCACTGTTTCCTCACTGATTTACCATATTCTCAGGGAAAGCGGCACGGACTGCCTTTTTGCCGGCAATATAGGCATTCCTGTGTTCGACATTGCTGAAAAAGTCAACAACAAAACTATTATTGTATGTGAGCTTTCCTGTCACCAGCTTGAATACATGACCGTTTCACCCAAAATTGCAGTCATGCTCAATCTCTATGAGGAGCATCTGGATCACTACGGAACTATGGAGAAATACGCTGCTGCAAAGAGAAATATTTATCTCCACCAGACCAGCGGCGACAAGCTTTTCTGCAATTATGACATTCGCCCTGAGCATACCGCTTCGACTGTATTCACACTCTCTCCCAATAACCGCAAAAGTGAATTTCACATTGAAAACGGTCGTCTTACCTGCAATCTTGGTCCCATTTATAAGATACCTCAGGACAAAATAAAGCTTCTTGGCGTTCATAATCACTACAATATAGCCATAGCTTTCCTTGTGTGCAGTATGCTTGGAATCGATGAAAAGGAGTTTGACTCCGCACTCTGCACCTTTAATCCACTCCCCCACCGCCTTGAATTTACCGCAGAAAAAAACGGCGTCCGCTATTATGATGACTCGATTTCCACAGCCTGCGCAACTGCTATTGAAGCCATTAAAAGCGTTCCCCATACAGGCACTGTTCTTATCGGAGGAATGGACAGGGGAATCGATTACTCCGAACTTATCGATTTTCTCAGCGCCACTGACATTAACATAATCTGCATGGAGATCTCCGGCAGGCGAATTTTTGATACTGTAAAATCAATGGATTTCAGCCGTCCTGAGCGTGTTTACTATGCAGAGCACCTTGAAGAAGCTGTAAAGCTTGCTTCGGAAATCACTGAAAAAGGTAAGAGCTGTATACTGTCTCCTGCTGCGGCAAGCTATGGAATTTTCAGAAATTTTGAAGAACGGGGAGACGCTTTTCAGAAGCTTGTAAATGCGCTCTGAAATAAGGAGAAGCAATAATGGATAAATATTCTGTTCTGAAAGATTATTTCGGTCACGACAGCTTCCGGAATGGTCAGGAGGAAATCATTGATAGCATTCTGTCCGGACGGGACGTTCTCGGCATTATGCCTACAGGTGCCGGAAAATCCCTTTGCTATCAGGTTCCGGCTCTGCTGCTGAAAGGCATTACCATTGTCGTTTCTCCGTTGATATCCCTTATGAAGGATCAGGTCAGTTCTCTTTCGGAGTACGGTATCAGTGCCGCATACATAAACAGCTCTTTGTCTCCGTCACAGTACAGGGAGGTTTTCAGCGATGCCCGCAAAGGACTTTTCAAGATAATCTATGTTGCTCCCGAAAGGCTGGGTACGGAGGAATTCCTGTATTTTGCAGAGAATACTGAAATATCTCTCGTTACCGTTGACGAGGCTCACTGCGTTTCTCAGTGGGGACAGGATTTCCGCCCAAGCTATCTTAAAATCGTGGAATTTATCCGCCGTCTTTCCTACCGTCCGGTTGTGGGAGCCTTTACCGCTACTGCTACAGCAGAGGTCAGGGACGACATTATCCGTATTCTCTGTCTTGAAAATCCTTTTACCATTACAACCGGCTTTGACAGAAAAAACCTGTATTTCGGCGTTATCAAGGCTCAGAACAAGTATGCTCAGCTGAAAGAGCTTCTTGCTTCAAAAAAGGACAAGTGCGGCATTGTATACTGCCTTTCAAGAAAAAATGTTGAGGAAGTCTGCGAAAAGCTCTGTGAGGACGGCTTCTCTGCAACACGGTATCATGCAGGACTTTCCGATAGCGAACGGCGTGAAAATCAGGACGACTTTATCTACGACAGAAAGCTTGTAATGGTCGCCACAAACGCCTTTGGCATGGGTATCGACAAATCCAATGTCTCCTTTGTTTTCCACTACAATATGCCGAAAAATATTGAAAACTACTATCAGGAGGCAGGACGTGCCGGCCGTGACGGCGGTCAGGCTGACTGCGTTATACTCTACAGCGGCGCTGATGTCCGGACTAATAAATTCATGATTGAAAACAGCCGTGAGGATAACACGGAGCTTACTCCCGAACAGGCTGAGGAAATTATGAACAAGGACCTTGAACGGCTGAAATATATGACCTATTACTGTACCTCCAGCAGCTGTCTGCGTGAATTTATTCTGCGGTATTTCGGCGAAAGCAGTTCATCAGACTGCGGAAACTGCTCCAGCTGTCTCGGCAGCTTTGATATTGCTGACATTAGCATAGAGGCTCAGAAAATCGTCTCCTGCGTATACCGCATTTTTCAGAAAAGCCATCGTGGATACGGTAAAAGCATGGTCATTGATGTACTCCGTGGCAGTAAAAATGAGCGGCTCATATCACTGGGCTTCGACAGCCTTTCCACCTACGGCATTATGAAAGACTGCAAACCCGAAAAGCTGCGCAGGATACTTGATTTTCTCATTGAAAACAACTATCTTATCCAGACAGATGAGGAATATCCGACAATACGTCTTTCTCAGGCTTCGGCAGATATACTTAAAAATAAAATAAAGCTTGAAATGAAGCTACCCTCAGAGAAAAAGCCTGAATCCAGACGTAAATCCGAAGACGCATACTATGCAGAAAGTCCGCTATTCCGCAAGCTGCGTGAACTTCGTTCGGAATTTGCTGCAAAGGAAAATGTTCCGGCTTATATTGTTTTTTCCGATGCAGCGCTGAAGGATATGTGCCGCAAGCTGCCTGTTAATACTCAGCAGTTTCTTGACATTTCCGGTGTCGGCAGACAGAAGTGTGAAAAGTACGGCAGGGCTTTCTGCAGCCTTATTGCCCGTCATACTGCGGAAAATCCCGATGAAGCAAAAGCTCCTGAGGGACAGGTAAGCTACCTTGAACGTGAGCTTGCAAGCTTTCGTGAACAGGCTGTTACCCAAAAGAACTGCGGCATTTACAAAGCATGGTCTGCTGAGGAGGACAGGCAGCTTCGCAGTGAAATCTCACGATCCATGACTATTGAGGAAATTGCAAAGGCTCACAGCAGGTCTGTCGGCGCAATTTCTTCGAGAATAAAAAAATTATCGGAAATATAAAGCATAACATCTCCTGTTTAAGACATAATACAAGCAGGAGATGATTTTTTATGAATGAAAACAAACGACCTGTATTACCTCATGAGCCTGCCGATGACAGCGGACAGCTCCTGAAATACTGCTGTCCCTCTGCGTCATGGGAGGATATGACCGGCCTTGTTCCCTACTCCGCCGGCAGTGACAGCGAATCCGAAGCCTACAGCAGCTTATATCCCTATCTGCCGGAGGATTTTGACAGACCTGATGCTCCGGCAACATAAAAATTCCACGCATATATTTGTGACATTCAACAAAAATCTGCTAAAGGACTTTATTTTTTAATTAAAGCATGATATAATGAAAGAGCCTGTTAAGTATATTTTTATCTCTGACAAGCTTTAATCCCATGAGTACGCAGAAAAATTGCATTAAAAGTAACTGAACAGGCTCTAAATCACAGAAATCAAATTTTACTTGTTCGGCATTATTTAAGGGGACGCCGTCCCCTTAAAATCCCCTGCCAAAGGGACATTGTCCCTTTGGAATCCCACGTC
>JAEDLA010000203.1 GCA_016295545.1 Oscillospiraceae bacterium
GAACAGCGGCAATCGGAACAGCGGCGATTGGAACAGCGGCGATCGGAACAGCGGCAATTGCAACAGCGGCAATCGGAACAGCGGCAATCGGAACAGCGGCGATTGGAACAGCGGCGATCGGAACAGCGGCAATTGCAACAGCGGCAATCGGAACAGCGGCAATCGGAACAGCGGCGATTGGAACAGCGGCGATCGGAACAGCGGCGATTGCAACAGCGGCGATTGGAACAAAACCAACTTTTCCAACGGTTGCTTCAATACGGTTAAACCGAAAATTTATTTGTTCAATAAGCCTTCCGAATGGAATTTTCAGGATTGGTTGAATTCGGATGCCCGTTATCTTCTGAATCAGATTCCGGGGGATGTACTTGAATACATTTGGCTTGATGATATGACGGATGAAGAAAAGGCAGCACACCCGGAAGCCGAAACAACGGGCGGTTATCTGAAAGAATTGGATAATTCCGAAAGTGCGGTTATTTGGTGGCGTGGTTTGTCTGACCGTCAAAAGAATATCATTACAGCAATTCCGAACTTCGATAAGGCAATTTTCAAAGAGATTACCGGGATTGATGTTGATGAAGATTAAGGGGGTGTTGCCTTATGCAGCTATTCCCCCCACCAACAAAAAGCATCAGAGGAGAACTTCACGAAGCTCTTGAAATCAAGACTCCCTATACAAAGTGGTTCAGCAGAATGTGTGAATACGGATTTGCCGAAAATTCGGACTTTATATTGGTTAGACAAAATTGTCAGACCAATAATCCGAAGAACCCCACGACAACTGTCGACGATCACCATCTTACAATTGATATGGCAAAGGAACTCTGCATGATACAACGTTCCAAAGTCGGAAGGAAGTGCAGACAGTATTTTATCGAAGTTGAAAAGCAGATTTACATTCCAATAAGTTGAGATTAAAACAGATTTGCAGAACATTCAAACCTGACGCTGCTCTGAGGGCTGTCATCAATAGCGAAAGAGCATTACTGAAAAACTCAAAGTAAGACAGGCAAGCGGTACAAGCGGCGGCAAATAAAATATAATGAGGTGAGATTATGGAGTTACCAGATGAATACAAAAACGGACGTATGGAGGTCTACAGGACGGAAAAAGCGATTGTAAAGCTGTATTTTCCATGTCTTACACCTGAGGAACGGCAGGTGAGAGAAAATGACCTGAAAAAAGCACTTGTTGACTTTTATCACTCGTGCGTTGACGCAGGTATTGACTGGGACGAACTTATGGCAAATGCAAGAAAAGAAAAAGAGGAAATAAAAAAAAGACATGAGAAGTGGCTCAAAGAAAATCCCGGCATAATGGATGAGCTTACATAAATATAGTCCGAAAGGACTACGCGGACAAGCAGGAGGGAGAGATAACCAATGTGGAAATTATTGCTGATTGCGGTCATGGCACCTGCACTGATGTTTCTTACTGCGTTTATATTGTCAGTTCCGCTTTCAATTGTGCAGATGATGTCTGAATTTGCACAGCGTGTCAGACAACGCAGGCAGTTAAAAGCTGTAATAAAAATGTATCGCAGACTTTATGCAGAAGCTCCGACAGACTACCTGAAAGGCTGGTACTACGGACGGGCAGGTTTGCTTGAACTAAGAAAGGACGGTGAATAAATTGACGGAAACTGAAATGCTGATAGAATGGCTCGCAAGAGAGGCAAAAAAATCGCCTGCCGAAGCAGACGGAAACAAATAAATATTTGAACACTGCTATTATAGCAGATAAAGGAGGAAAAGTCAATGGATAAGGTAAAATATTTCGATGTTAAGCATATCAAAGGTAAGTATCAGCAGGCTATAGCTCCTGATACAGCAAAAGCTCTCATGAGCTTCTGTGAGCAGGAAGCTGAATTTGAGCAGGCAATCGAGCAGTCAGGCAAGACATTTCAGGAATGCCTTGACAGCGTAACCAAAGGCATAGAGAAAAGCTGTTCCGACTTTGAGGTTTACAGCAAAGCAGTAAGGTTTTATTTCTCAACAGCTGTTGTACATTTCAATATGTCGATTGATCTCATTGGCAATAACAAGCAAGCTGATCCGCCGATCACGATTACAAGAAACAATCTGAACATATCACTTGACAGTCTGCTTGACTTCTGAGGTGCGGTATGAAAAAGGAGAGAAAAAAAGAACTATTAAATGCATTTCCTGCTGTCCCTGCAAGTATTGAACAGCGGATGCACGTTGGAAAGAATGCAGCTAATTTCACAGTTTTTTTGACGCATGGAGATGAGCTTTATGTACGGTGCTATCACCGGTATTCAACAGGCGAACTGGCTGAACGTCAGCGTTATGTATTTGCAAAGGACGGATTTGTACGATACGGCACTGATCTCAGAGGCAAGTGGAGCGTTCGCTCAGAGTTTCGCGAACCTGTATTTTGCAGCACTGCATACGGATATTCTTTCGATAATTCATACACAGTGTTAAATATGCAGGCAATAAAGCGTTCCTGCATGAAATATTCAATGGCAGATAAATATGCAAATCGTTTGCTTATCGAATATCTTAGAGTGTACTGCAAGCACCCGAATATTGAGTATCTGCTGAAATCGGGATATGACCCAATCAAGGAGAGAGTATCAGGATATTGGGGTGGGCAAAAAAGCTTGTATGTATCGCAGAAAATCAACTGGAAAAGCAACAATCTGCTGAAAATGTTAAATCTGAACCGCACAGAGTTTTTTACTCTGGAAGGCAGTGAGACGTATTATGAACGTTATGTAATGTGGCGTGAAAAATTTCCAAAGATGAAGCCCGAAGATATATTGCTCGTTGCAAAAGTGTTCGGTTATGAAAGCGGAACACTGCATCGTTTTTGTGATGAGACAGGACTGAAACCTCAGAGAATTGCACGATATTTAAATGAAAATAATATATGGACCCATGACTACAGCGACTATCTGGAACAATGCAGAGGACTTAATTATGATATGCACGATACAGCAATATCAATGCCGCATGACTTTCAGGTGATGCATGAACGTTTGTCTGAATTAACAAAAATTAAAATTAATAATAAAGCAAGAGCTGCATTCAAAGAGAATTATCCTTTGCGAGAGAAGCTAGAGTACCGTTTGGGTTGTCTGTTTATCCGACAGCCTAAGAGCATGAAGGAAATTGCAGACGAGGGAGCACTTCTGCAGCACTGTGTAGGAGGATATGCTGAGCGTCACGCAAACGGCATACTTCATATACTATTCATACGCAGAGCTGACAAGCCGGACGTCCCGTATTATACAATGGAGCTTAGTACTTCGGGTAATATCGTACAGGTCAGAGGGCTTAGAAACTGTCCCATGACTGAGGAAGTTACAGATTTCATAAATCATTACAAGCAATATATTGCGGATATTTTTAATAAAAAGGAGGAAAAATCAGCATGA
>JAEDLA010000204.1 GCA_016295545.1 Oscillospiraceae bacterium
ATATAATTGTTCTAAAAACGTATAAATTTATCAGTGTATAAACTTATAAGTAAGGAGAATAAAATGCGAAAATGCCTTATATGCCATACCACTGAAATTGACTGGTACGGTATCTGCCATAAATGCAGCGAGACTAACAGGCAAATGCGGCAGCTTCAAACCGACCTGAACGGATATACTGCTCTTGTTACCGGCGGCAGAATAAGGATAGGATATGCCGTCTGTCTCCGTTTGCTCCGTCAGGGCGCAAGTGTTATTGCCGTAACACGCTACCCCTATGATGCTCTCAGCCGATACAGTCAGGAGCCTGATTTTGCCTCATTCAGGGAACGTCTTACCATTTACGGCTTTGACCTTAAACGTGTTGATATGATAGATGAACTTATCTCCTTCGTGAAAAGTAAATTTCCGCAGGGACTGGATATTCTCATAAATAACGCCGCTCAGACAATCAGAAAAGCTCCCTCCTATTACATTGAGCTTGACGGGAATGAACGACAGCTGCGGCTGGAGCTTAACGCTGACTTTTCTATTATTGCTCAGGAAAATCCGTTTATTGAGCATTCGGACAAGATGCCTGTGCCTTTCGGCGAAACTCAGCTCAGCTCATCAGATAAAGGCTGTGAAACTCCCATGTACAATTCATGGGTTGCAAAGGCAGACGAGATTTCAGCTGCTGAAATGCTGGAGGTTCAGCTTATAAATGTTACCGCTCCTTTTTTGCTTGTGGGACAGCTTAAAGAGCATATAAAATCTTCTCCTAATCCAAATAAGTTTATTATTAATGTTTCCTCCGTTGAGGGACGCTTCAACAAAACGGAAAAGCTTGCACGTCATGTTCACACAAATATGGCAAAGGCTTCTCTGAATATGATGACGCACTCACTTGCATCTGAATATGCTGCTGATAATATTTTCATTTACAGTGTTGATCCGGGCTGGGTGTCAAATCAGTTTCCGGCTGATTACAAGGTCAGCAGGGAATTCAAGCCGTATCTTTCCTTTGAGGACGCTGCTGCACGGATATGCTATCCTGTTTTGCTGCATCAGTATGACTTTAAAAAGCCAAAGGATATCGGCGCTCTCTACAAGGATTACAATATTACGGAATACTGATACTAATTCCACATCAACCTGCTGAAAAATTTGTCCGCTATCGTTCCGTCACTCTGCGTTGACTGACCTTGAAAGGCGATAGCCTGTCTGCGGTCAGTCGCCTTGATTGACGAAACGCTATCAGACAACTTTTCCAACAGAACGATATGGAATTAGTATGAAAGGCGGTGAACCTTTATGAGTACTTTTCTCAGCATATTTATAAAAGTTGCAGCAATTGCTTCATTTGCCGCAATCGCTTATTATACTAAATCACACTATGAAAGCAGCAGAAAAAGCAGCTCTGAATCCCCAACCTCCGGCAGTGACAATTCCGGAAAGGTATATATCACTGAAAATATTACAGGCAGAAACGGTGTCAGAGGACTGAGAATCATAAAAATCAACAGTACCAGTGATGAGCTTCATATTCCTGAAAGAATAAACGGAAAGCCTGTGCTTGAAATCAAAGGCGGCGTACCTCACGAACGTGATGACAGCCTCAGGAACTCCGGAAATCATACACTGAAAAAGCTGTGGATTCCGGACACTGTTGAAAAAATTTCACGCTATTCGTTTTTCAAGTGCTGGGATCTTCAGGAGCTTTTTCTTCCTGATAATGATGAGCTTGTGCTTGAGGAGGACAGCTTCTGGGGCTGTAAAAAGCTCCATGATGTTCATATTCCAAAAGGGAAAGCTCCCGATCACTATAAAAACGCTTTCGGAGGGTGTCCGCTGCTGAAATTCAGTTCAGACAGTGATAAAATTACAAAAAAGGAGCCTCCAGCGGTAATTCTCCCCCCACGCTTTTCCTATACGCCGCCTGCCAGTAATACTCCAAAGGGCAGCTTTGACCGTTCGGCAGGCATTTTTCGGTTTGATGAGAAAATAAAAGTACTTACCAGCAACACGTATTTTCCAAGAGATACTTTTCAGGGGATTGACACTGTTATCCTGCCGGAAAATATTAAACAGATCAAGGACTTAAAGATATTTTGCCGGTTTAAAAATATTATTATCCGGAACGAAGAGCTTACCTTTATACCACGTTATAATAAAACCATTCTTCCCAATGAGATGCTGTATCCATGGATGAGCCCTAAAAACCTTATTTTTGAAACTGACGGAAAAAGAGCTGTTTTTCCCCTTGCAATACACTACAGCAGAAATATGGACGAGCTTACCAAAAAGCGTGCACAGCTATTCACAGAATGCCTGAAAACCAAAGGCAGTGACAATAAATTTTTCAACGTACAGCTGTACGACAGTGAAATTCTCGATTTGCTTCCCTCTGTTTACCGTAAGCTTGATGTGTGCTATTATCGCCTGAGCAGTCAGTACAGGCTTTCACAGGCTAATGCTGAAAAATACGAAAGCTTTATACGCTCACACTATAAAAAGGCTCTGTTTCAGGCTGTTAAGGGAAATGATACTTCAAGGATAAATTATTATCTGAATGTTATGAAATTAGATCATGATTATCTGCACAAGCTGGAAAATCAGAAGAAATACGGTAAACAAGCTTTGTGACGCTTTAGCTGTTTACGGTCTTATTATCAGTATTAAGAAAATTCCTGCACTATACTTATAAAAGGAGTTATTATATTATGTATTCTTCATCAGATATGGAAAAGGCTGTCGAGACAATGCTTGCTGAGTATGTCAGAAAAATGGGGATTTCCGAGCGAACAAACGGCTGGAAGTTTCTCAACGCTGGAATGAAAAAAGCAGTTGACGATGAAACTATGCTTTGTGACCTGTCGGGACGTTTTTATCCTATGCTTGCTGAAATGTTTGATACAACTGATGCAAAGGTCAAAAAATCAATCCGCTCAGCAATAATAAGCGGCTGGGACAGACGTGACAAGGAGTTCGCCGAAGTGCTTTTCGGCAAATTTAATTTTGACGACCTTACACCGCCCTCAAATTCCTTTGTTATATGCACGATAGCCGACCGTGTAAGACTGAGCTGTCACGAACTATACTCCCCCCCTGCACAGAAAAGAATATTTGTTAAATTATAAATAATCATCTGATACAGTTCTGCCGTTGAAAACCGGCAGAACTTTTCTTGTATTTTTATCTTATTTACAAAAAATTAATTTTAAAAGGTATTGACATTTGCTATTGTTAGTGATATACTGTTATTAACAAAGAGATACTAACACAATATATTACTTCGGCAATATAAATCGATAATTACTTTGTCGGGCAAGCCGAGGTAAGTAATGCTGGAGTGTCCGTAAAGCTGCGCTGCGCTGGCTTTACTGGTTTGTGGGGGGGGGGGGGGGG
>JAEDLA010000205.1 GCA_016295545.1 Oscillospiraceae bacterium
GCCTGTCTGCAGTCAGTCGCCTTGATTGACGAAACGCTATCAGACAACTTTTTCAACAGAACGATATGGAATTAGTATTAAAAACAGTCCGCCGGGCTGTTTTTTATCTGAATCCCACGCTTAATATAAATTATCCGTCAGATTATTTTATTCAGAAAGTGCTTTTGTAACAAGCTCCTTAACGATTCCCGGATTTGCCTTGCCCTTTGATGCCTTCATGCACTGTCCGACAAGGTATCCCAGAGCGTTTGTCTTTCCGTTCTTATAGTCAGTGACGGACTTTTCATTTGCTGCCATAACGTCCTTGACAAGCTGTTCAAGGAATCCCATGTCTGAATTCTGAGCAAGTCCCTGCTTTTCTATGATGTCAGCCGGTTCGCCGCCGTCCTTTATGATTATATCAAATACCTTTTTAGCGGCTGAGTTGGAGATAGTTCCCTTTTCCACAGCTGCAATAAGTTCTGCAAGCCGCTCTGCAGTAAGTGGAGTGTCAAGAATGCTTCTGCCTGTATCGTTGGTAAACTTTGAAATGTCTGACAAAATCCAGTTGCTTATACTCTTGGGCTTACACTTTTTAAGTGCTGAACACTCGTCATAAAGACGTGATTTGTCAATGTCCTCTGCAATAAGTGTAGCGTCTATCTGAGAAAGTCCGTCCTGCTTCACATAGCGTGAAATCTTGGCATTGGGCAGCTCCGGAATACTCTCTTTCAGCTCCTGAATATGAGCCTCGTCAACTACAATTGTACGCAGGTCAGGCTCCGGGAAGTAGCGGTAGTCCTGAGCGTCCTCCTTAGTTCTCATTGTGAAGCTCATTCCCTTTGCATCATCCCAGCGGCGTGTTTCCTGAATTACAGTTCCGCCGGCTTCAAGTACCTCTATCTGACGCTTAGCCTCATATTCGATACCACGAACTGCGGCACTGAAACTGTTTACATTCTTCATCTCACAGCGTGTACCAAATTCCTCTGCACCTTTCTCACGAACAGATACATTTACATCGCAGCGAATCGAACCCTCCTGCATTTTACAGTCGGAGATGTTGATGTACTGGAGAATGCTCTTGATAGTTTCCAGATATGCCTTTGCTTCGGCAGAGCTTCTTATATCAGGCTCGGAAACAATTTCGATGAGGGGAACGCCGCAGCGGTTCAGGTCAACAAGAGAGCCTGCAAATGATTCGTCGTGGAGAAGCTTTCCGGCATCTTCCTCAATATGGATTCTTGTTACGCCTATGGACTTTTCAACGCCGTCCACCATTATGTCAAGGTGACCATGCTCACAGAGAGGTACTTCTGCCTGTGATATCTGATAAGCCTTAGGGAGGTCAGGATAAAAATAATTTTTTCTGTCCTGCTTGCACACGCTGTTGATTTTACAGTTCAGTGCGTGTCCCATTTTGATTGCGTAGTCAACTACCTTTTCGTTCAGTGTAGGCAGAGTTCCGGGCATTCCCATACAAATAGGGCAAACCTGTGTATTTACCTCAAGTCCGAAAGCGTTGCGGCAGTTACAGTATATTTTTGACTCGGTGTTCAGCTCGGCATGAACCTCAAGTCCAATTACAATTTCATAATCCTTCATTTTCAGTTCTCCTCCATTAAAGTGTACCGGCAATTGCGTTAAAGCCGCCGCATATCTTCTCATAGCCGTTTGCAGCGTCAAGGATAGTCTGCTCAGCAAATTTATTTCCTATAAACTGCAGACCAAAGGGCATTCCGGCACTGTTTGTTCCGCAGGGCATACTGATTGCAGGAAGTCCGGCAATATTTACCGTAACGGTGCATACGTCGCTGTAGTACATTTTCAGGGGATCACCGATGTTTTCGCCGATTTTAAAGGCTGCGGAGGGAACAGTAGGTGTTGCAATAATATCGCATTCCTTAAAGGCATCGGAAAATTCAGCGGAAATCTTTCTCTGAACAAGCTTAGCCTTTTTATAGTAAGCGTCATAGAATCCGGAGCTGAGCACAAATGTACCAAGCATAATTCTGCGCTTAACCTCATCACCGAAGCCCTCGCTTCTTGTTTTTTCGTACATATCGATAAGTCCGTCATAATCCTTTGCACGGTATCCGTACTTTACTCCGTCAAAGCGTGCAAGGTTGGAGGAAGCTTCTGCTGAAGCAATGATATAGTAAGTATTTATGGCAAATTCTGTACTTGGCAGAGAAATCTTTTTTATCTCCGCACCATTTGCTTCAAGGGTTTTTATTGCATTGTAAACAGATTCCTTTGCATCATCATCGATTCCGTCTCCGAAATACTCATCAGGCACTCCAACACGAAGTCCCTTTACACTGTCTTTCAGATCAGCGGCATAGTCGGTTTTCTCCATGTAAGATGAGGTTGCGTCCATTTTGTCGTAACCGCTGATAACGCTCTGAACCATTGCTACATCACGGACAGACTTTCCGAATGAACCGATCTGGTCAAGAGATGATGCGAATGCTACAAGTCCATATCGTGAAACACTGCCATAAGTAGGCTTCATTCCCACAACTCCGCATAAAGCCGCAGGCTGACGGATAGAACCGCCTGTATCTGAACCAAGAGTTACAATGGCTTCACCTGCCGCAACAGCAGCCGCAGAACCTCCCGATGAACCGCCCGGAACACATTCAAGGTCACGGGGATTGCGTGTAAGGTGGATATAGGAAGTCTCAGTGGAAGAACCCATAGCAAATTCGTCCATGTTCATTTTTCCTGTAATAACCATGCCGGCTTCGTTAACCTTGTCAACAACTGTTGCATTAAAGGGCGGAACATAGTTTTCCAGCATTTTTGAGGAACAGGTGGTACGAATTCCCTTTGTGGAAATATTGTCCTTTATTCCTATGGGAATACCGGCAAGGGGGTGAAGCTTTTCGCCCTTTGCAATAGCCTCATCAACAGCTTTAGCGGACTCCATTGCCTTTTCGTTAAGGGTTACATAGGCACCTACCTTGTCCTCCACCTTGTCGATTCTCTCGTTTACATCGTTTAATATCTCAGCAGCACTGCATTCCTTATTGCGGAGCATTTCCGAAAGCTCAGCCGCAGTTTTTTCATATAGCTTCATGTTTCTTCTCCTTTACTCAACTGTTTTCGGAACTACAAGGCAGCCTGCCTGAACCTCCGGAGCATTTGCGATAAGCTCGTCTCTTGTGAATTTGTTAGGCACAGCCTCGTCCTTGCGCAGGGGCATTGCGTCACCTGCATCAAGGGTAAGCTCTTCCTCAATATCAGGAAGCCTGTCCACCATTGCAACAATAGCTTCCATATCCTTTTCAAATTTTGCAAGCTTTTCGTCCTCGATTCTGAGCCTTGAAAGCTTTGCAATGTGTCTGATGTCAATACTCATGAAATTTCCTCCTTGTTTAGTGTATATTTAAATGAGTGACTTT
>JAEDLA010000206.1 GCA_016295545.1 Oscillospiraceae bacterium
TTTGGTTCATCATTTTTTACAGCGTTGTACACAGCAGCTCCTCCGGCAACTGCTACAACACAGGCTCCGGCAATTATTTTCCCCTTTGCATAGGTCAACACAGATTTCACAGTGTTTGAAGCTGCCTTTTTGCTCAGTGCTCCTGTTACTGCCGCAGCCGTTGCCGCAGAAGCAGTAAATCCCACTGCCTGAGAACGGAGGGCAGCAGAGATAAGAACAGTGCTTCCTGTAAGGGATATTCCCTTTTTTATCAGCTCAGCACGTAGAATTTTTCGGCTGTGATAAAGACGTGTCTTTACTGTTCCCTCCGGACAATCAAGCTGTCTGGAAATCTCTGTTACGCTCATATTGTCGTAGTAATACAGCAGGACTGTTAACCTCTGCGGCTCATTCAGCTGCTGATTTATTGCCTGCATAAGTATATTCTGTATTTCCCTGAATTCTGCATGATTTTCAGGTCCGTAAAGCTCGTCCTCCACAGCTTCATCTATTTCCTTGTCAGCAAACAGCTGGGGCTTCTCTTTACGCAGATTGTTATAATATTTATGAAGTGCTATAGTATGCAGCCAGCCCTTAAAGCTCTCATCACGGTGGTACTGGTCAAGCTTTTCAAAAGCAGTCAGATATGTTTCCTGAACAAGGTCCTCTGCATTTTCCCTGTTTCCGCAGAGACGGCTGCAGAAGTAGGAAAGCTCGTCAGCTGTCAGCTTGTAAAGCTGTTCCTTAGCATAATTATCACCGCACTGTGCATTTTTTATAAGTTCATTCATTACAAAAGCTCCTTTTCAATGGTATTATACCGAAAATTACATTATAACTATTATAACACACAAACTCCGGTTTCGGTTCAATAAATTCCGGGAGAAATTTCAGGAAAAATTTTCTGATTATTCGTGAAAACCTATGAAAATTGCCGAAAAGTATTTACACTTCTGATTCTTCGTGTTATTATATTTACAGAAGAATTATATTATTTCTTTACTTCGGCAATTGTATATCACTAATTACTTCGTCGGTCAAGCCGAGGGGAGTAATACTGGAGCGTCCGTAAATCATCGCTGCGCTTGATTTACTGCTTTGTCAGGGGGACTCTGCTCCCAACGGTCGCCCGTACCCTCTGTCACTTCGTGACATCTCCCTACACCGTAGGGAGTCACCCCTCGTTCACCCCCTGCCAAAGGGTTTATACCCTTTGGAAACCCACTCCTGCGGCTTCGCCGCTTTTTATAGATATTTTTTTGCCGCATTAATAAGATAAGTTACCGGCTTATGCCGGATAAAAATTTCAGAAAGGAAAAGTATGATGAAAAAATTATTTACCGCCTTTGTTTCAGCTGTTACAGCGGCAGCTTCTTTAGCAGTTTATATTCCGGTTCACTCCATTACTGCCCATGCTGAAGACGAGGTTATTGACGGAGTTACATTCACCTACGAAATTTATGAGGATATGGCTTTTCTCACCGGCTGCAAGGGCTATGGGAGCAGCCTTTCCCTGCCTGAAACATTGGGCGGAGCTCCTCTTGTATCAATCGGCAGTGGCATTTTCAGCGGCAAAACTGAGCTGACAGAGGTAACATTCCCTGACACTCTGCTTCTTATCGAACAATCAGCCTTTTCCGGGGCAGGTCTTACCTCCCTTGATTTGCCGGATTCCCTTATTTATATTGAGGAGTATGCTTTTCACAAGGTTCCTGTTAAAGAACTGAAAATTCCCGATTCTGTTGAAGAAATCGGTAAATATTGCTTTGAGGAATGTACAGAGCTGACCGACCTTAAACTGTCTGCCGGAATGACCTTATGCGGTAACGGCGCCTTTGAAGACTGTACAGCACTTGTAAATGTAGAGATACCTGACGGCTGTGAATATCTGGGACAGGATATGTTCTCCGGCTGCAGAAATGTTAAGGAGATAACTCTCCCCGGTTCAATAAAGCCCTGCGGATACAGACCACTTCCCCCTAATATCACTACTCTTGTTGTTGAGGAGGGCGTAACTTATCTTCCGGATAATTTATGTCGTGGTAACACCAGTCTGACAGAGCTTTATCTCCCTGATTCAGTTGAATTTATATCCCCCTATGCTTTTGCCGGCTGTGAACAGCTTGTTTCCTTTGATATTCCGAAAAACGTCCAGACAATCGACCGCCATGCCTTTGACGGCTGCACAAATCTCACAGAGGTCAACTGTCCGCCAACACTGGAATATATAGGAGCCTGCGCATTCAGTGACTGTTACAATCTTGAAAATATTAATGGTATAGATAATGTTTCATATATTGGTCAGAATGCCTTTGAGGACACAGCTTTTATCGACAGCTATATTAATAATATGGATAATATGATAGTTCTCGGTGACAGCGTTCTTTACTTGTATCAGGCACGCAGCAGTGAGGAACTGAATCCCGTTTTCACCGGAATAAAGTATGTTTCTCCCAATGCCTTTTATGACAGCGGCATTCAGACAATAACCTTTGAAGACAGTCTTATCGCTGTATACGGTCAGGTAATTGATTCAAGCAGCAATGATTCCCTTAAAGAGGTCAATTTCCCTGATACACTTGAATATATTGGCGAATATGCTTTCCGCTTCTGCCGTTCGCTGGAAAAGGTAAATATCCCCGATTCTGTAAAATATATCGGCAGAGAAGCTTTCCGTGATACTAAATTTGACGCAAATCTTTCCGGTGAATTTATAATTTTAGGTGACGGCTATCTTTATAAGTACAATTATACCGGAACAGAAACAGAAATCGTTGTACCTGACGGCGTAAAGGTCATCGGCTGCAATTCTATTTTCTCCGTTTCTGCAACATCTCTTGTTCTTCCTGACACCGTTGAAAGGATTAATTCATGGGGCATCCAGATGAACAAGCTTGAATCACTGGTCATTCCCGATTCAGTGAAGATAATCGACAGCAATGCTGTTTTATGCTCCAAACTCTATGACCTTGACCTGGGAGAGGGCGTGGAATATATCGGTGAAAACGCTTTCTGCTGCGGCGGTTCTTACGTTGACGGAGAATTTGTTCACAATGATCTGCACATCGTTCAGCTGCCCAACAGTCTGAAAGAAATCGAAACAAGCTTCGGATATTACCTGAATCAGGGACAGTATGACTGGTATAACAGGATTTACCTCAGACGTACAGATTTTTTTGCCATTGCTGCTGAATGGGGCAGCGTCGGAGCTGAGTATGCTCAGCAAAACGATATTCCCCTGCTGTATGTTGTCGAGGGTGATGCCGGAGAGTTCTTTCTTGGCGATGTTGACGGAAACGGTGCTGTGGAAATGGCTGATATGGTTCTGCTTCAGAGCTATCTTATGGGCAGAATCGGTCTTGAACAGGATCAGGCTATGCGTGCCGATATCAACTGCGACAATACT
>JAEDLA010000207.1 GCA_016295545.1 Oscillospiraceae bacterium
GGCAAAGCCCCGCATCAAAGAAAAACCAGTAAAGCCAGCGAAGCGAAGCTTTACGGACGCTACAGCATTACTCCCCTCGGCTTGCCCGACAAGCGTTGAGCGACCGGAGCGCATTTCACATCTCTAATTATACCCCTAAAAAAAATAATGTCAATACACCATTGAAAATCACCACAAAAGCCTGTATAATATAATAAGAAACAACAAAATCCCCACCGTCACTTTTGCCAAAGGATAGCTCCATAAATTGTGCAGATATACAAAAAACTGCCTTAACCGCATCAGTAACGGTATTTTTTTACACTATGTCAGTGAATCGATTCATAAGGAGGAGGTGTCACCATGAATAATCTTTCCGGAGACGCAGAGCTTGCACGAAAGGGAGATACAGCTGCCTTTGCACGGCTGTACAGTCAGGTTTACAAAGACCTCTACCACATTGCTCTGTACAGTCTCAGAAGCTCCCATGACGCCTGCGATGCCGTAAGCGATACCGTTATGGACGCTTTCTGCACCATTGGGAAGCTTAAAGACCAGAATGCATTCAGGAGCTGGATTATGAAAATACTTTACACGAAAATCAAGCGCAGACAAAAGGAATACTACAAAGGCGGAGAGGAAATAAACGAAAATATGTTCGACAGTCCCGACTTCGACTACCTTTCCGTTGAGGTAAGGGAAGTCCTTGAAAAGCTGGACGGCGAATCACGTCTGCTTTTGTCGCTGTCCCTTACAGAGGGCTATACCAGTGCTGAAATCGCTGATATATGCGGCAGCAAGCCCTCAACTATACGTTCAAAGCTGTCAAGAATAAAACAACAGCTGAGAATTGAGCTTGAAGAATAACTATACCGAAAGGAGTTACGCTATGAAAGACAATAACAGGGATAATATTAAAAAAGCTCTTGAAAGTCAGCCTGTGCCGCAGGAGCTTGAACCGGATAATATAAAGAAAATGCTTGACGAAAAAGCTCCCCTTAAAAAGAGAAGCTCCATAAGAAAAACTGCTCTCAGGGCAGGTGCAGGAGCTGCCGCCTGTGCAGTGCTTTGCGGTGTGGGACTGCATTTTGCCCGTCCCCTGAAAACTGACGACCTTGTTAAGGAAACACAGTCCTCAAAGGAAAGCAAGTCTCCTGAAAGCAATGGCAGTGAATTTATAAAAAGTGCTTCGGACTATGAACAGCTGTACACCATGCTTGGTACTGCCTACGACAAATTAAGCAATGACAGGGTAACAGGTGCTTTTGACAACTGGGACTTCAAGGGGACGATACAGACAAATGACGATGTAACGGAAGAAGTAATGGAAGAAGCTGCCGGAAGCAGTGAAGCTGATAGTGCCGCACCAAACACCGGCAGTACAGAGCACTCCGATACCTATAATCAGGAGGAGGGCGTTCTTGAAGCCGATATTGCTAAAACTGACGGCGAGTATATCTACTACCTGTGCAGCCGCTATGATGAAAGCTCAAACGAGGAAAAACAGCTTATCAATATTGCCCGTGCGGAGGACGGCTCGTTTACCGATACATTTGTCCTTGACATTACAGAGGACTTCGCCGTTGATGCTCCAGACGGAAACAGCACTGTTCTCCACGATATGTACCTTTACAACGATATGCTTGTGGTTATCGGGGAAACAGTCAGCTACAGCTTTTACGGCGATGATGACTACTATTGCTATGACCTTGCTTACAGCGGCAGCAACAGCAAGACCTTTGTGAATCTCTACACCACTGGCAAAGATGCTGAGCTTACTGACAGCTACATTCAGGACGGCTCTTATAATGATGTGAGAATTACTCCTGACGGCTTCATGTACCTTTTAACGGACTACTATTCCGCTGATTACAGCAATATTACTGACGCTGACGACATTGAAGCCTATATCCCCTCCTACTGCAAGGACGGTGAGACCTGCCTTATTCCGGCTGAAAGCATTTATCTTCCGGAGGAGGACTTCGGGCAGTGCAGCTCCATTTCCTACATGATTACAGGCAGTCTTGACCTTAACGAAAAGGGCTGTGCCAATGAGACTGACATCAAGGCGGCGGCAGGCTTTGCCGGTTCAGTCTACTGCTCCGCAGACAATCTCTACACCGCAAGCGGCTGGGACGATACAACTGTTACAAGATTTTCCCTTGACAGCGGCGTTATTACTCCGGCTGCAAGCGGCAGCGTAAAGGGATATGTCAAAGACCAGTTCTCCATGAGCGAATACAACGGATATTTCCGCATTGCCACAACAAACAACAATGTTGAAAATACGCTTTTCAATGATATATTCAACCGCCCCTCTGCTGATATTAAAAATTACGTCTATGTCCTTGACATGGATTTGAACAAGGTTGGCAGTATAAGCAACTTCGGCGATAATGAGACTATCAAGTCCGTGAATTTCAGCGGTGACCTTGCCTATGTTGTGACCTATGAGCAGACTGACCCTCTCTTTGCAATTGACCTCAGCTCACCGGAAAATCCGGCTATCCTTGACGAGTACAAGCTGCCCGGCTACAGCACCTATATGCAGCAGTGGAGTGACGGTCTGCTTCTTGGATTCGGCGTAAATGCTGACGAAAACGGCATTGAGAACGGCATTAAGCTTGTTATGTTCGACAACTCTGACCCCGCAAATCTCAGAGAAGCCGGTTCTGTCGTTTTAAGCTCTGCCACCGAAACAGGCTGGACTTATTCCGAAGCTGTATGGGAGCGAAAGGCTCTGCTTATCATGCCCGAAAAGAATATTATCGGCGTTCCTGTTGAGAGATACGATGTGTCAGACATCTACTATGACCGGTACAGCTATTGCTACTACTCCTACGAAAATGGTGAGTTTATTCAGCGTGGGGAGCTTTTCTCTGAAATGAACGAAAACTATACCGGAAACATGGCAAATGACCGCTTCAACAGGTCTGTCTGCATTGGAAATTACGTTTACGCTCTTTCGCCGGACTGCTTTATTTCAGCTGATATTTCGTCCTTTACAGAGATTGAATTTGCTGATTTTACTGAAGCTTATAATGCTCCTGAGCCTGTTGAGCCTGAACCTACTGAACCTACTGAGCCTGAATCTACTGAGCCTGTTGAGACTGAACCTGAGACAACAGAAACTGAGCCAACTGAGACTACTGAGCCTGAGACAACAGAGGCTGAAACAAATCCCACTGAGACCGAGCCTTTAGTATTTCAGGAATGATATCTAATATAACAAAAAGACCGAAGTCGTAAAGGCTTCGGTTTTTATTTCCTTGTCGGGCAAGCCGAGGGAAGTAATGCTAAAGTGTCCGTAAATCATCGCTTCGCTGGCTTTACTTTTATGGTATATGTTTGTTGCAGTAATGTTCCCCCCTCCCTTTGAGGGAGGGCTAACATATCAGAA
>JAEDLA010000208.1 GCA_016295545.1 Oscillospiraceae bacterium
CTATTTTTTTGTCATAAGTATCTCGGCAATCATCAGAAATGAAAATGAAACAAAGGCAAGCACCATAGGCACTGATGTCTTTGCTACTGCAAATCCCCTGCTGCTCTGCTGCGGAGTAGTTCTCGGCAGCTTGTTTTTCAGCAGAAATTCCACAAGCATTATAAAGCCTGCCATAGCAATAAGAATATATATCAGATTTGCAGCAGTAACGATAAATGAGCCTTTATAATTTATAGAGATAAAATTTATCACGGTGGAAATGGTATTGACAAAGGAGTGGGCTATTATTGCCGGCACAATTGAATTATGCTTCAATGTAATGTGGGCAAAAAATATTCCCAGAAGAAAAGCAAGCAGGAACTGCGGCAGATTACCGTGAAACAGTCCGAAGAATACAGCTGTTGCTGCAATTGCAAAACGCTGATTAGCTTTTGACAAAAGCTTCAGCAGCATTCCACGAAAGAAAAGCTCCTCCGTTATGGGCGCAATTATACAGCTATACAGTACGGAAATCACTACTCCTGTAGTAGTTGAAGCAAATGTATCTCCGATATCCCTTGACGGATCATAGCCGTATTTTTCAAATATATCGGAAATACCACTGCATATTATTGCGGCAGCGTGCTGTATAAAAATTGCTGCCAGACAATACTGCACCGACCTTGCAAAACTGAAATTCCGTGTCCTGATAAGGGAAGAACCGTCAATTTTCGCCCATTTCAGTCCTATTATCACAACGCCAACATTGGCAGCAAGATAGGCTATAGTATTGACTGCGACCGTAAGTGATGAACTTTTTGCATATTCGCTCAGGCTGCCATAGCTTGCTTCCGGATTTTTCAGCTGCAAAAAAAGCATTATCAGAGTTAAAAGTCCTAATCCAAGCAGCATTAATACTGCAAGGTGAACAAGCATCACTGTTCCGCCTATTGAGTAGTATTTCCGCAGACGGATTCTTTCGCTGCGCCCCGGTGACAGAGGTATCTGACAGCCGGGCTGAGAAGCCTGCGGAAGAATCTCCCTGTAATCGCCGCTGAAATCAGGATAGTCCGTCGGATTGTTGAACGGATCATAAGGGTTAATTGCCGAATCCTCTATTTTTTCCAATTCTTTCTGGTCAAGCTTTTTTTGCAGCTCATATATTTCATGGTTGAGCATTGAAATTTCGGCACGGTATTCCTCAGATGTTATATTATCAGCCATGTTACGCCTCCTGACGCTGAATGTATCAGCTAATTGTATGCCTTAAAAATTATTATAGCACACTTTTTTAGTTTTGTAAAGCAGGTTGATACGGTGTTCATGCAAATCAATTTTTACTTGTACGAAATTATTTAAGGTCACCAATAGAAAGCGGCGAAGCCGCAAGGAGTGGGATTCCAAAGGGTATAAACCCTTTGGCAGGGGGTGTAAGAGGGGTGACTCCCTACGGTGTAGGGAGATGTCACGAAGTGACAGAGGGTACGGGCGACCGTTGGGAGCAGCGTCCCCCTAACAACATAGTAAAGCCAGCGCAGCGAAGCTTTACGACCACAGCACAACTACTTCCCTCGGCTTGCCCGACAAAATATATTTAACTGCCAAAGTAATATATACTCCATAAATGGAGATATAAACAAGATAAAAGCTCAACGCAGCACTTATTCATTGAAAAAATCCAGAACACTTATAGCAATAACATCTGCACTACAAAAAAATATATAAATGCGTCATGAAACTATAGACAAATTCAACAAATTGTGATATAATAATATTAATATTAGTGAAAATACTGTCTGCACTGCGGACAAGAAAGGATTATGTATGCTTCACGAAAAATCCTGCGGAGCAATTGTCTACCGGAAATTTCATGGAAATACCGAGATACTGCTGATAAAGCATATTAACAGCGGTCACTGGTCTTTTCCTAAGGGACACGTCGAAAACGGCGAAACAGAGGTGGAAACTGCCAGAAGGGAAATCATGGAGGAAACTTCTATTGACGTAATTATCGATCCGACTTTCAGAGAAACCGTTACCTATTCGCCGAAAAAGGATACGGTAAAGGTTGTGGTCTATTTTCTTGCAAAAGCTAAAAATGTTGACTTTGTTCCTCAGGAGGACGAGATCTCTGAAATCCGCTGGGTGGATATTTCCTACGCTTCAAGTATCCTCTCATACGAAAATGACCGTACTATCGTCTCAAAGGCAAGAACTGCCATTAAAGACGCTCACTGAACGGAAAATCAATTTCTAAAAAAACAAGACCTGTACTGAATTATATGATTTTCAGTACAGGTTCTTTTTTACTGCAAATCAGAAAATACTCGTCAGCAGGGGAACTTCGCCGTCACGAAGAACTGATATCATCTTTGAAAGCTCGTCAAGCTCTGCGTTTATCTCATCGCTTTCCTCCGTAAGAAGCGGCTCTATTCGTGAACATATCCTGTCAATCTCCGAAAGCTTGTCACTTTTTACTATTACATTTGCCGTTTTTCTGAAATGCTCCCACATCTGACGGAACTGGTCTGCCGCCTCTGCCGCAGATTCCACGTCATCTGCCTGTACAAAAGCCTGAACATTCTCAACAGCCTTTAACAGTCCGTTACAGCTCTGGTTCACCCATAAGCCGGATATCATGCTGAAAACTATCAGCAGAAATAAAATCAGTGCACTAATTTTAACCCTTGTCAGAACTGTCACCTCCTCTGCCCTTCTTTTCAGCTACATAACAGCAGCCGGAGCTGTCCGCTGTCATAATGAAAATATCCTTTACTGCAAGATTGCGGCTGTGAAGTATCCCACGAAGCCTGCTCTCCTCAAATCCTGCGCTCTCCATAGCCTTTTCCATAAGCTTTCCGTCAGATATAACTACCTGCGGCGGATCTGTATTTTCAGCCTTTATTTTCATATCGCTTCGTGAGGGCGGCTCACTGTCCGGTTTTTTCATTACAGAAATACTTCCGGTAGTCTCAACAATGGCATACTGTACCTCCTCCAGCCGGAAAATCCCGTTGCCACGCAGTGCTGTCATAAGGTCGTCCACTGAGAATCTCAGATCACACATTACCTTGCGGTCAATTACTCCTCCGCTGATAATGATTTTCGGTCTGCCGGAGATTATTTTCCTGAGTGCAGGCTTTTTCAGCGTCAGCCACGAAACGATGACCTCAAAGCAGACAAGAGCAAGTATTGGTGTAATCCCTACCATAAGGGGTATATTTACGTCCTCCAGCGGCAGAGTTGCTATGTTGGAAACGAGTATGGTTATTACCAGTTCTGAGGGCTGAAGCTCCCCCAGCTGCCTTTTTCCCATAAGCCGGACAGCAAAAATTACAAGAATATACAGTATCAGCGACCTTATCAGTACAATGCTCATAAAAACAGCTCCTTT
>JAEDLA010000209.1 GCA_016295545.1 Oscillospiraceae bacterium
GAAAATATGCAAGCAGATGAGGTGCTAAGGCTTTAGCCGGTGGTTTTTAGAGGTGTCCTTTATTATTAAGAAAGGGGGACTCTTTTATGGAATTGCTTTTCTGGGCAATAGTCTTTGTTATACTCGTTATAGTCGAGGCGCTTTCCGTTCAGCTCATTTCTCTCTGGTTCGCTGTCGGAGCACTTATAACAATGATTTGTACCTATTTCCTCGATCTGACATTTTTTGGTCAGCTCATGATCTTCATTATTTCATCAGCTGTACTTCTTGCAATAACCTTTCCGCTTATCAGAAAAAAGCTGAAAGGCAAGATTGTCAGCACAAATGCAGATCTTGACATTGGCGAAACTGCAACCGTCATTGAGGAAATCAACAAAAATGCCGGTACAGGCCGTGTAACCTTAAACGGGGTAGACTGGAGCGCTTTTAATGTGAATCCTGCGGAGGTCATTCCAAAGGGCAGCATTGTCACAGTCAAAGAGGTTCAGGGTGCTAAGCTTATGGTTGCTCTCAAGGAAGAAAAAGTTTTCTCATCAAATCAATAACAAGAATTATTTTTACAGGAGGTATGTTTCATGCATTTTTCTGACTTTATTATTCCCGCTATTATTATCGTTCTTCTTATCATGTTTGTTAAATGTATTAAGATTGTTCCGCAGGCACACGTTTTCGTTATCGAGCGTCTCGGCTCTTTCTACAGCGAGTGGCAGACCGGTATGCACTTTATGTGGCCTTTCATTTACCGTGTAGCCGGCAAGGTTTCCCTTAAAGAGCGTGTTGTTGACTTCAAGCCGCAGCCCGTTATTACTAAGGATAATGTTACCATGCAGATAGATACAGTCGTTTTCTATCAGATAACTAATCCCAAGCAGTACATTTACGGCGTTGAAAGACCTATTGCCGCTATTGAAAATCTTTCCGCAACAACACTCCGTAACATCATTGGTGAAATGGAGCTTGACGCTACACTGACTTCCCGTGACGTTATCAACACAAAAATTACTGCTATTCTCGACCAGGCAACTGACCGCTGGGGAATCAAGGTAAACCGTGTTGAGCTGAAAAATATTCTCCCTCCGAGAGAAATTCAGGACGCAATGGAAAAGCAGATGAAGGCTGAGCGTGAACGCCGTGAGAAGATTCTTCAGGCTGAGGGTGACAAGAAGTCTCAGGTTCTCGTGGCAGAGGGTGAAAAGGAATCACAGATTCTCCGTGCACAGGCTAAGAAAGAGGCTCAGATACTTGAAGCCGAAGCTCAGAAGCAGGCTATGATTCTTCGTGCAGACGCTGTAAGAGAGCAGAAGATTCTTGAAGCTACCGGTGAAGCACAGGCTATTGAGCTTGTTCAGCAGGCACTTGCTGAAAGCCTTATTAAGCTGAATAATGCAGCTCCTACTGACAAGGTAATCCAGCTGAAGTCACTTGAAGCATTTACTAAGGCTGCTGACGGAAAGGCTACAAAAATCATTATTCCAAGCGAAATTCAGGGACTTGCAGGTCTTGCCGCAGGTCTTAAAGGAATCGTGGAAAACGATACAGAAAAACCTGCACAGTAATGTGAATATCTGAAAATGGACAGAGGTAAGTACAAAAGCTGCACTTACCTCTGTTTTTCTATATTTAAAAAAGAGGGTTTAGTCTGATGACTTAACCCTCTCAAAAAATCTTATAAACTTAGGGAACGCCCTCTCTTGCAGGGCGTTCCCTCTTCAAAAACAGTCCACCGGACTGTTTTTGAATTCACCCTTTGCGGAGCGCCTGACGGCTGTATGCGGGGCGTTGCCCCACACCCCACCAGAGGCGCTGCCTCTGGACTCCGCCAAAGGGTTAATAAACCCTTTGGAATCCCATGATTAATCAGCTGCAAAAACCTCATCTTTGAGAATATTATAATTTGTCTCAAAATCGACCTGCAATGCATCTCCGCCGCTGGCAGTTGTCACACTTCCGTATGTACCGTCAGCAGGAATACGAACCTGTTCAATGTCGTAGCCGATAATAAACGGCAGTCTCAGTGAAAGCAGATACAGCTCCGATTCAGTCATATTTGTAGTTATCTGAGGTACAGCATTCTTGGCAATATTGCTTATCATACTCGGTTTGAAGCTTTTCAGCTTTCCGGCAACCTGTGTAAGTACGTCACGCTGTCTTTCAGTACGCTCAAAATCAGCATTTCCGATATGCCTTATACGTGCATAGGACAGCGCCTGCTTGCCGTTCAGCTGAAGCTTTCCTCCTCCGCTGAGCAGATCTGCATCTCTTGCATCCCCCATTATTTCATTGACCTCAGCCATGAGAATGGTGTTTATCTCCTGAGCTTCATCATTGGAAACATCAATTTCAATGCCTCCCACAGAATCAATAATCGATGCAAAGGAGCAGAAATTTACTGAAACATAGTCATCAATACGGACAAGGAAGTTCTTCTCTATGGTATCCATAAGAAGCTCCGGACCGCCGTAGGAATATGAGGCATTGAGCTTCTCCCAGCCGTATCCTGGAATATCCACATAAGAGTCACGCATAAAGGAAGTCAGCGTAATTTCATTGGTTTTCTTGTTAATTGATGCAAGTATCATGGAATCAGAGCGTCCACGATCGTCAGTAGTTCTGCCGTCAGTGCCGATAAGCAGTACATTTGTAACATAGCTTTCACTCATAGCACCGGAAGTTCTGCTTCGTGAGCCTGTTTCTTCATAGTTAAGCTTTTTTATCAGTGACAGTGAAACTGCGGAGTAAATCACAAAAATCACAATAAATATAATCAAAAGCGTCAAAAGGATTTTAACAAGCAGCGGAGTTCTTTTTCTGCCGGACCTTTTTGGAGCCTTGCTGCGCTGCTGCTGAGGGCGGTTCGGATTGTCATTTTTTCTGTGCTGCTGATTATTGGGCGAACGCTGCTGACGGGAATTGCCGCCGGGCTGCTGATAATACTGTCCTCTTGGCTGCTTTGCGCTGTTCCGGTTATTTCCTGGCTGTCCGCCCCCCTGAGAATTTCTCGGCTGACTGTTACGCTGTCCGCCATTGGGATTACTTCTTGGCTGACCGTTATATTGTCCGCCGTTAGGATTACTTCTTGGCTGACCATTATACTGTCCGCCGTTGGGATTACGTCTTGGCTGACCGTTATACTGTCCGCCATTGGGATTATTTCTCATTTGTCCGTTATATTGTCCGCCATTGGGATTATTTCTCATTTGTCCGTTATATTGTCCGCCGTTGGGATTACTTCTTGGCTGACCATTATATTGTTCGCCATTGGGATTATTTCTCATTTGTCCGTTATACTGTCCGCCGTTGGGATTACGTCTTGGCTGACCGTTATACTGGCCGCCATTTGGATTATATCCCTGCTGTCCGTTGTAC
>JAEDLA010000210.1 GCA_016295545.1 Oscillospiraceae bacterium
CTTACCTGTGTGAATTACGGAAAGCCTGTTATTAAAACAGAGGCTAAAACAATTTCTGATATCGAGAATGAAAAAGCTGAAAATCAGGCTGAAATTGATGAACTTCAAAGAGAGCTTGACAGTCTGAAAGATGATGTTGCTGAACAGGAGGCTTATCAGACTCAGCTTCAGGAAAAAATTGATCTTCAGAATAAGAATATTGATAATGTAAATACTATTATCAATGACCTTAACAACAAAATCGAAGAAAAAGAAAATAAAATTGACCAGCTGGAAAAGGATATCGCCCAGAAACAGGTTGATATTGACGAGGGACTTGAACTTTTCAAGGCACGTCTGAGAGCAATGTATATTTCCGGCAATGACAGTCTTGCGTCTGCACTTGTAGGAGCAACTGATTTCTATGATATGCTTTCAAAAATCGAGTTTATATCCCAGGTTGCAAAGCATGATGACGAACTGATTGATTCTCTTAAAACACAGCTTGAACAGTTTGAAGAAGCTCAGGCACAGCTTGATATTGAAAAGGCAGAGCTTGCTGCTGACCTCCAGACACAGGAGGACAACAGAAAAGAGCTTAATGCAGCTATCGAACAGCTCCAGGCAGACTATACTGAATCTGCTGACTACATAGCCCGTAAGGAAGCCGATATGGCGTCAAGACAGAGAGATATTGATTCTCTCGAGGCTGATAATGCCGCAATGGATGCTGAAATGGAAGAAATTGAAGCTGAAATCGAAAGACAGCGTCAGGCAGCTGCGGCTGCGGCCGCTGCAGCTGCTGAAGAAGATGATGATGATGATGACTATTACAGCGATGACGACTATTCTGACAGCGGTTCTTCAGGCGGCAGCTATGTTCCTGAAACATCAGCCGATGAAAACTACGGCGGTTCATTGTCATGGCCTGTTCCGGGATTTTATGGAATCTCAAGCGGATACGGCTACAGATGGGGTTCTCTCCATGCCGGTATTGATATTGCCGGCGGAGGTATTTCCGGAGCAACTATTACTGCCGCAGACAGTGGAACAGTTGTACTTGTAAAAACCGGATGTTCCCACAACTACGGAAAAGACGGCAGCTGCGGCTGTAACGGCGGTTACGGCAACTATATTGTTATTGACCACGGAAACGGAATTTCAACACTTTATGGTCACTGTGCTGATGTTTATGTTTCAGTCGGACAGTCAGTTTCAAGAGGTGAGGCAATCGGTTCAGTTGGCTCAACAGGCTATTCTACTGGTTTCCACTGCCACTTTGAAGTAAGAGTAGGCGGCTCAACCGTTGATCCGACAAGTTATCTTTATTAAGCATCTCTTAAAACATAAGATTACAGGGCAAGCTTTAAATCTTGCCCTGTTTTGCGTAACGAAGAAAGGGTGCAGACAAATATGGAAAAGAAAATCAGCATTAAATCTGCGGCTGTTATCGCCGGAGCAGTTGCTGTTATAACATTTTCGGTTACGTCATTCTGGGCTTTTCAGATTTGCAATGACAGCGTTGCAATGCTGAGAAAAAAAGCAAAATCAATTGAAGATATTTATACGGTTGACCAGTATATCGACGAGAAATATTACGGCGAATATGACGAGGAAAAAATAGTTGACAGTTCGCTTAAAGCAATGGTGGCTGCCCTTGATGATAAATATTCGGCGTACATGACTCCGGACGAATATGAACAGAATCTGCTTGATGCAAAGGGTTCAATCAGCGGTATTGGAATTGTTGTGAATCTGACTGAGGAAAATGAAATCAAAATTGTTGATGTCAATGAAGATGGTCCTGCCAAAGAGGCAGGTTTGAAAATTGATGATATTATAACTGCAATTGACGGTAATAATGTATCTGAAATGGAGTATGCCGATGCCGTTAATCTTGTAAGGGGAGAAACGGGTACAGAGGTAACTCTGACAGTTAAGCGTGGCACGCAGCAGCTTGATTTTACAATGACCCGTGAAGAAATTGTTTCGCAGTCAGTTACAAGCCGTATGCTTGAAAACGATATTGCATATATAAGAATAACCGGTTTTAAGGAAAACACTTCGTATCAGTATAATGTTGAACTGAAAAAATGTCTTGAGGACGGTGCAAAAGCAATAATTTTTGATCTGAGAAACAATGGAGGAGGACTTGTTTCAGCTTGTTCTGACTGTCTTGACCCGCTGCTGCCGGAGGGAGATATCGCAATTGCTGAATTCAAGGACGGAAGTTCGGAAGTGATATGCAAATCGGACGATCTGGAACTTGACCTTCCTATGGCAGTACTGGTGAACGAAAATTCTGCAAGTGCCGCTGAGCTTTTTGCTGCAGCGCTGAGAGATTTTGACAAGGCAGTATTAGTTGGAAAAAACACCTTTGGCAAAGGCATTATGCAGAACACCTACAATCTTGACAACGGCGGCGGTATCAGACTTACAGTTGCAAAGTACAGGACTGTAAAGTCAGAATGTTATCACGGCGTAGGTCTTGCACCGGATTATGAGGCTGATATTCCGGAAAAATATGCTCAGACATCAATAGAGGATATTCCGGAGAATGAAGATACACAGCTACAGAAAGCAATTGAAGTTTTAAAATAAAAAAATCCGGCATAACTGCCGGATTTCATACATTCGTTAAAAGTCAGACATTAGTCTGGCTTTTTTATATTAAACATCATTCCCGAAAGGGGTTCAATTTTTAGTGTAATAACATTTTTTCCGTCGGTGTCTTTGCTTTTCAATATCTGCTTACACTTTTTAACATCTCCGCCGTATTCGTCCCAGCGGCTGTGAAGTATCAGCTCAAATCTGCATTTTTCATCGACCTCAAAGCTTATTTCCTGTTCAAGACCGGAAAAGTTAAACGCACAGGCAATCCTGTCCTCTCCGAACGAACGCTCATACACATAAACGCACTGTTCTTCTGCATTCACAACAAGCCATTTGAAAGTCTTCATGTCATATTCGCCGGAATGAAGTGCGGCTCTGGACTGATAAATCTCTCCCAGCTTTTTCATATACCTGTGGAAAGCGTCATGGATAGGGTAGTGGAGGATATCCCAGTCCTGTTCACGGTTTTCGTCCCATTCTCTGAACTGTCCGAGCTCGTTGCCCATAAAATTCAGCTTTTTGCCTGGGTGGGTGTACATATACATATAAAGCGCCCTGCACTGCAAAAACTTTTCTTCATAGTCGCCATACATCTTCTGGATTATCGTTGCCTTTCCGTGTACATTCTCATCATGGGAAAACGGCAGCAGAAACAGTTCGTTATAAAAATACGCCATGGAAAACGTAAGCTTGTGGTAGTGGTTGTGGCGCTCCCACGGTGCAATACGGAAATAGTCAAGGGTATCGTTCATCCAGCC
>JAEDLA010000211.1 GCA_016295545.1 Oscillospiraceae bacterium
TTTTGATGATAAGGCATATCTTTCTTCTGTCCAGCTGCTTTATCCAGCGTTTTACGCCTTTGTCAGCATTTATCTCAACAATGAACATTGCCGCAAGATTGCCGGAAACGGAAAGATAAAGTGCCTCATGGTTTCCCTCAGTATATTCAGCTTCCTTTGTTTTTGTAGGAATACCCTCGATATTATGGCTTGTCATCAGCTCACGGCTGCCAAAAAGCACACGCTTGTTGTTTATCCAGCCGCAAAGTCCCATTGACTCCTCGTAGGAAAAATTCTCTATCGGATAGAGTATCTGCTCTCTGCCGTCTGTAACGTCACTGAAAAGCGCTTTCATCATGCTGCCTGCATGATTTGTAAGACTTGCTGCTTCAAGCAGAGCTTCGTCAATTTTCGTATTGGAGAAAACCTTTATTCCGCTGAGCTTTATTGAGCCTTCCGGAAATAACTTGTCTGCCTCAACGAGGATAGAATTTGTATCGTAAAAATCGTCAACACTCTGATAGCCAAGCATTATTCCCTGATTTTTTATCGTCCTGTGTGACACATTTTCAAGGGGAATATTCACCACAAGGGGAATCGCAATGCAGGCTGAAGCGCATATCAGCATACTGAAAATCGAAAATCCAAAGGCTGCCGATTCAGCTGAAAAGAATTCAGGCTGCCTGAAAAAGGTAATAAATGCTGATACGATCACTGAGAAAAACAGACATAGCGGAGCTGCCTTTCCGCAGAATTTGTCGGTCATATCTGATGAATAGGAGTACCGCAGGAAGTCCGTAAGGAAGTCCGTTTTTCGCATTGAAGCCAGTATAGGAAAGTCTCCAAGCGTACCTCGTGTAAGCATTTCCGCTCTGTCCTCGTCACGAACATAGGTCACAGCGTGACGGTCAAAATTTTTTGACACAAACTTGAAATTCCGCTCCGCACGTTTAATGATAAGCAGCTTTCCAACGGCATTCATAAGCAGGGAAAGTATCCCCACCGGCATATATATGTGAATATTATCAGACCGCACAAGCTCCGGAGCAAAAAAGTCCGGAATAACTGCAATAAGGCAGGAAACAGCGGTCAGAGCTGTCATGGAGTCGCTGTCTGCTCTGAAAGTTAACAGCTTTTTAAGTCCGTTGGATATAACGGCTGTTGAAGAAAACAGCGAAATCAGCCCAATAACAAGGTGTGCCGCAAGATAAGACATGGTATTCGCCTTGCTGAGTATATCAATAATGGGAAAATCAAACTGTGCGGCAAGCGTCATATAAAGGCTGAGAAAGGCTGTCATAGCAAGAATAACAGCTCTGGAGGAAATAGTGCTTTTCAGGTCGTAGATGTCACGTCCAACGTCCTCCACATCGCCGTAATAGTTGAAATCCACCATACGTTTGGTACGTTTTCTTTTGCTTTTGGCTCTTGCAGAGGCGTACTCCTCTGTACCCTGACTGATATGGATATCCAGTGAGCTTGCATCATAATCGGGAGTTTCGCTCAGATTTATACTTGTTTTCTCCGCTCTCGGCGCAGGAGTGACAGGCTTTGAAGCCTCCACTGCCGCAGGTGACGGAACAATATCCGTTATAAGCTTCTTGTTTTCCGGAGAATTAGCCTCCTCCTCAACAGAACGTGTGCGTTTTTTCTTTTTCACCTTTGGCGGAGTGTACATATATTCGCCGTCAGGACGCTCCTTGCCGTATGTAAAATCAAGGCTGTCCTTGCGGCGGCGTTTTTTGCTTTTTTTAAGGCTTTCTATTTCCTTTGCTCTGGTGGAGTCAGTCATTCTCCTGATTTTCGGTGTGTAATCCTGAATCTCACTGCTCCGGAAAGTGCTTTCATAATTTGAAGAAGAACTGCTTTTCTGAGAGGACCGTATATCGCTGATAGCTCCCGAATTTACAAAGGAAACCTTGTTCCGTGAAAGGTCAGCAGGCTTGACGTCATTGGCAGGATTAGGCCGCCTGAGAGGATTATCGATCTCTCTTTTTGAATGCTTGTGAAGATTTTTCAGGTTATCAGTTTCCTTGATAATATCCTCAGCCGATTTGCTTCCGCTGAGCTTTTCAGCTGAATTAAGAAGCTTTTCAGTTTCAAGCCTGCCATTATTTGAATCAGCTTTCGGACTGTCAGAGGAATACTCATTGAGAATATCCTCCAGAGACATTTTCTGTTCCGGCATAGGCACACCTCCTTATTTCGGCTGAATACGCCGCTGCCGCACAGCCTCATACATAAAGATACCTGCTGCAACAGAAGCGTTAAGGGAGGTTATTTTTCCAGCCATAGGGAGCTTCATCATAAAATCACATTTTTCACGGATAAGACGGCTTATACCGAAGCCCTCCGAGCCGATCACAAGAGCAATGCTGCCTGTGAGGTCAGTTTTGCAGTAATCCTCGCCCGAAGCGTCAGTGCCGTATATCCACACGCCATTTTCCTTTAGCATATCTATGCAGGCAGCAAGGTTTGCAACTCTTGCCACAGGAACATAGCTTGCCGCACCTGCTGATGTCTTGTAAACAGTGGCATTAAGTGATGCGCTCCGGCGTTTCGGTATGATGATTCCGTCAGCTCCGGCAGTTTCAGCTGTACGGATAATTGCACCTAAATTGTGGGGATCCTCTATTTCATCGCAGATGATTATAAAAGGCTTTGTTCCCTTTTGTGCTGATATATTAAGTATTTCCTCCGGTGTAACATACTTTCCGCAGGCTCCCACAGCAACAACTCCTTGATGTGAAGCTCCGCCTGAGAGCTGTGAAAGCTTTTTATCATTGGCGTCCTTGACAACAACGCCCTTTTCTCTGGCAATACGGCGGATAATATTAAGACTTCCTCCGCTGCCGTTTATGTAAATCGTATCAAGCTCTGCACCAGATTTGAGAGCTTCTGTAACGGGATTTCTTCCGGCAATGATATTTTCGGAAGCACCCTCAAAATTCATATTTTTTTCCATTCTCTTTCTTTTGTAGAGGAATTTTCCTCCGCTCCTTATTGTTCTTTATATTTGATGTGACTCTAATATTTTTATTATAACACGGCTTAATGAAAATTACAAGTGTAAAATCTGCATATTCGGGGAAATCAGTTTTTGCTTTTTGGTATTATTAAAGGCTGCTGTCTTCTTAAATTCCTGCAAGAGGGCAAGTTCTTTCTAAACTCTTTCTCATATTGATATGCCCCTTTATGGGGTATATCAATATGAGACGGGGGATTCAAAAGGGACTTTGTCCCTTTTGCAGGGGATTTTAAGGGGACGGCGTCCCCTTAAATAATGTCTTGCAGATAAAAATTGATTTGCGTGAAAAAGAATATTACATTTGTCATATAAAATCCTGACAAATTTCACTTCCAAAGAGA
>JAEDLA010000011.1 GCA_016295545.1 Oscillospiraceae bacterium
GGGCGGACGGACTGTCTGACGGTCTTGGAAATCTTTCAGCAGGTATCAGTCAGGCAGGTGCAGGTCTTGATGAAACAATAAGCTATAACAAGCAGGTTCTTGAGGGACTTAAAGCGGTTTACCAGACCACACAGGACGAAAGTATTGCGCAGATGATAGGCGTCCTTGAACAGACTATTGCCGGACAGGAACAGATAGCCGCATCAATGAAGGACGGCGGAGATTTAAAGGACGGTGCTTCACAGCTTGAAAGCGGCGCAGATGCTTTAAGTGACGGTATAGGAAATCTTAAAGAGGGTTCAGCTGCACTTGCTGATGGTGTTGACCAGCTTGATGCAGGACTGGCAGGTATTAAAGACGGTAGTTCAAAGATAGCCGACGGAACTGATACTCTGTATAATTCAGTAGTTAAGGTTAATAAGGGTGCATCTGAGCTTTCCGGAGGTACAAAGGACCTTTCAGAAGCAAATACCGCCCTTAAAGACGGTACTGAAAAGCTTGAATCGGGAGTTCAGACCGCACAGGCGGGTGCCGATTCGCTCTGTAAAGGTGCAGGTTCGCTTAATTCCGGACTTTCAGAACTTCGTGACGGCGGCGGTGTCTTAAAGAATGGTGCTGATACTCTCCATAGCTCAGTCGGTGAGCTTTCAGACGGTGCGGCGGCAATTTACAGCGGCAGCGGAGAACTGATGGACGGTATGGCGTCGCTGAAAGACGGCGTTTCAGCGCTGTCGGACGGTGCAGGCAAACTGGAAAGCGGTTCTGGAGATTTAAAGGACGGCATGGAAAAGTTCAAAAAAGAGGGCATTGACAAAATAGCCGAGGCATACAACAATGACGTGAAAGAACTGATTGACAGGATGAAAAAGCTTTCGGACATTTCAAAGGCATACAACAGCTTTTCCGGAATAGGAAACGGTATGGACGGCAAGGTTAAATTCATCTACACTATTGACGGTATTGAAAAAGAATAAAAACACAATGAGCATATAAAAAATTCCGGTAAGGTGAATTGCCTTACCGGAATTTTGTTGCCTTATATTTTATTCAGTACTGTTCTTCTCAGTGCAACCAGGTCAAAAGCGTCCAGCCTGTTATCGTCAGTAAGCATTGCTGCTACGCTCTGTCTTGCATTCAGACTTGTCTTAACTGTCAGATACTTTGCCAGCAGTACAATATCCGCAGAATCCACACTTCCGTCAAGGTTTACATCGCCTTTGATCACTTCGGTTTCTTCCGCCATAGGATATGATTTCAGATCCGGCAGCTCGTCAAGAGTTATGCAGTACTCGCTGTTGTATATTTCAATAAGGTTATCCACAGGATTATTCTGCTCGCTTGTAAGGTAGTTCATATACCATGGGCAGAAGTAAAGCCACCCTGCTTTGTCATTCAGAAGATTTTCAAGGGACGGTATGGAATCATTTTCGGACATTGTAACCATCTTTTTGCCGTCTGTGCTCTTTACAAGGCTGTAGAAAGTTGAAGAAATTGAGCTTAAATTCGGCAGACCGTCAGCAGCATTGTATTTGTCATAGCCTACAATATCAACTACGTCATCTCCCGGATACCAGTCGGGTGAGGTTGAGTACGCATATCCTGTCCATACCCAGATAAGGTTGTCAAGACCGTAAACATTGGTAAGCTGGTCATAAAGCAGGTGGTAAAGCTTTTTACAGGGTTCAGCACCCTCAGCGCCCCACCAGAACCACTGACCTTCGGCTTCATGGAGAGGTCTCCACAGAATCGGAACATCAGCTTCCTTTAATTTGGTAAGCTGCTTTGCTATTTCCTCGATGTCAGCCATAATGACCTCATGCTCCCATGTACCCTCCTCAAGAGCGTTTGAAACGCTGAATGTTGTGTACTGAGCGCTTGCTGATTCAACGTAGAAAGCATAATCGTCGCTGCCCTCCTCACAGGGGACATTCCAGTGCCAGCTGACAGTAGCGATGCCCTTATACTCGTTTACCCACTGGATAGCACGTTCGGGAGCATTGTCCTCCCAGTTAGTGTTTGCACGGTAGGCAAGGAAGTCAATACCACGAATAGCAGGCTGTTTGCCGGTTTTTTCAAGAATGTACTCGAACTCAGCTTCGTTGTCCTTGATATAGTTGTCGGGATCGGCATACTGATTGTAGTTGTGGGAGCCGCAGTATTCCTGCTGACCGGAGATTATGTGATTTCCGTAGGTGTCGCAGAGGTAATTGTACAGTCTTTTTGCGGAATCAGATGCGTTGGGATTTGAGAGCTGACGTGTTGGAGAGAGACTGGATACTCTCTCGTCAGCCGGTTTTACAGTAAGATAGTCGAACATGGTGTATCCCCAGTAAGCTTCAAGCTCAATAGTATTAACGCCTTTGTCGAGAAGAACAACGCCGGAGGGCACTTCCTCGAAAGTGAGGTTGTGGGGGAAACACAGCTCACCCTGATTAACGCCGTTAACATTGAGGTACTGAACCTTTTTGTTCGGGTCAGAGGGTTCGCAGTAGCAGATAGACAGCTCATAAAGACCGGCTTCCTCAACAGTAACATCAACACTTACCCTTGTGTTTTTGCCTTTAAGCTCGGAAAAAGCTCCGCCGGAAGCGTTTGTAAGGTCGTAGTCCTCACCGGAGCCGTCCTCCGCCGTATTGCCTTTCCATGTTTCAGTGTAAATCGTACCGCCGTCGTTTACTCCGTCCTCAAATTCATAGCGAACCGGTTCAGTTTCCGCCTGAACAGCCGGATAAGAGAAGCATACAGCAGAAGCAGTTACTGCCGCAGCAGCTGTCACGCAGACGGCGTTTTTAAATTTTTTTAATTTCAATTTAAACCTCCTAATATAATATAGTCGTCAGTATAATTTTGCCGAGATTATACTAAACATAAATTCGCAATATAATAATAACACAATTTTTTTAAAATTGCAATAGATTTAGTAAATTTTGCATGAAAATCTTTGCTAATACTAATTCCATATCGTTCTGATGAAAAAGTTGTCTGATAGCGTTTCGTCAATCAAGGCGACTGACCGCAGACAGGCTGTCGCCTTTCAAGGTCAGTCAACGCAGAGTGACGGAACGATAGCTGACAAATTTTTCAGCAGGTTGATGTGGAATTAGTATAAGTTCTGTCCGAAGCTTTGCCAGTATTTTTCTCTGAATTCAGGATATGCGGATATAACAGAGAAAATGCAGAAAGCCGGTTTTTGTTCATATAATATCAATAAAAAATTCATATAATAGCAATAAAAGTCTGCTAAAATATAATTTAATGTGTTATTGAAAGGAAATCGTTATGAAATTTAAGAAAATATGCTTTATGGCTGCGGCTGCTGCAGTCGTTTTTACAGCAGGCTGCTCGAAGAAAGAGCCTCTTTCTGAACCGCCTGTAAATACAGAAGCTGCTGTCACTGAGGCTTCTGAGACAGAGACAGAAGCAGCTGCTGAACCCTCTCAGCCGGAGGGATTTTCCGGAATAAATCCCCTTACAGGAGAATCAGGCTATAAGGATTCTGCCGACGGAAAAAGACCAGTTGCAGTTATGGTGAACAATCTTGCGGCAGCACTTCCGCAGTATGGTATCGAACAGGCGGATATTATATATGAGCTGCCTGTGGAGGGCGGAATTACACGCCTTATGGCGGTGTATGCTGATTATACCTCTGTTCCGGACGTGTGCTCAGTCCGCAGCTGCCGTTACTACTATCCTCTTTTATGCCTTGGAATGGACGCAATATACTGTCATTGGGGTTCTGACCAGACTATAGCTCTTGAAACTCTTAACAGAACTGGAATAGACCACCTTGACGGCGCTTATGATTCTAATATTTTTCTCAGGGACGAGGCTCGTGCGGCGTCCTATGCTTCGGAGCATACAGGCTATCTGAAAGGCTCGGAGCTGCCGGCAGTTATTGAGGCAAAGGGCTTCAGAACGGACAGAAATGAGAATAATCAGGGCTTATATTTCAATTTTGCACCAGAGGGAGAGAAAGCGGCTCCGGCTGAAATGACAGCTGATAATGTTATAGTTAATTTTTCCGACACTTATTTCAGTACATTCCAGTATGACGAGCAATCGGGAGCTTATCTGAAATTTCACTCAGGAAATCCTCACGTAGACGGCGTTACAGGTAATCAGCTCGGCTTTGAAAATGTACTTATCCTGCAAACTAATGTTTATCTCCGTGACAACGGCTATCTCCTTGATGTGGAGCTTTCCGGCGGTACAGGGTACTATATCTCCAATGGCGGAGCGCAGTCCATAACATGGGAGAAAAACGGCGAATCTATGCCTATACAGCTGTATGCGGCTGACGGCAATCCTCTGCTGATGAACGTGGGCGAAAGCTATATCGGTATCATAGGAAGCGAAAAAACAATTTCTATAAGCTGATATTTAATGCAGTAATAATACGTCGAAGCTGAAATTTAAAGATATTAATAACTGAATATTTTTCATTTTTATGCCAATCATCATTTACGAGGTGATGAAAATGAAAAATATTACTAAAAATCTTACATGGAAAATCATGGCACTGGGACTTGTTCTTGCTGTGGCTGTAACCAATCTTTGCTCATTTATAAGGGACGGCAGACGGCTTGACCAGCTGAGGAATAACGTTCTGCGGCTTCATATTCTTGCGGAATCCGACAGTCCCCGTGACCAGCGGCTGAAGCTTGCTGTCCGTGACGCTGTTCTTGCACGAAGTGATGAGATTTTCGGCAATGCTGACTGCTTTGACAGCGCTGTGGATACAGTCAGTGAGAATCTGACGCTGATTGAGGAGACAGCGGAGAAAGTCCTATCGGAAAACGGCTGTAATGCCCCTGTTTCTGCTGAAATAACCAATATGTACTTTGACAGCCGTACATACGGCGATATTACCATGCCGGAGGGGGACTATACTGCTCTGCGTATAAGCATCGGCAGCGCACAGGGACATAACTGGTGGTGTGTGATGTATCCTCCTTTGTGCATTCCGGCAGCCTGCGAAAGTGAAATCACTGATGATAAGGAAACAGAGGACAGATATTTCGACAACAGTCAGCAGGATATTATCATGAATCCTGAAAAATATCGTGTGAGATTTGCTTTGTGGGATAAAATTATGAGCATAACCGATAAGGATGTTGTGCAAAATGACAAAAAATCAGCTTATGCTTGACAAGACAGCGAAAATGGAGTATAATATTTGAGTAAACAAAGCAGAACTCTGCGTTCTCACCGTCAGGCTAAGCTTAAACGGTCAATATGTATTTTCCCTTTTCGGTTTATTATGCGTATTGTGAGTGCAGTTTTTTCTGCACTCATTTTGTTTGTATTTATGTGCTTGGAGGTGCTGACTATTAGCAAACAGGAACTGCAGATTAACGAGGAAATCAGAGATAAGGAGATTCTCGTAATCGATGCTGACGGAAAAAAGCTCGGCGTATTATCAGCCAGAGAGGCTCAGAAAATAGCCTTTGACAAAAATCTTGACCTTGTGAAGATCGCTCCGCAGGCTACACCGCCTGTGTGCCGTATCATGGATTACGGCAAGTACTGCTTTGAACAGTCTAAGCGTGAAAAGGAAGCAAGAAAAAATCAGAAGGTCGTTTCAATTAAGGAAATCAGAATGTTTTCCACTATTGATACTCACGATTTTGAAACTAAGGTCAATCAGGCTGTGAAGTTTTTACAGGGCGGCGACAAGCTCAAGGTTTCCGTGAGATTCCGCAAGAGAGCTATTGCTCATCCGCAGCTCGGTGAAGAACTTCTTGAACGCTTCAAGGAGGCAGTTTCAGCAGTCGGCTCAGTGGAAAAGCCAGCTAAAATGGAAGGACGAAGCATCGTTATGTTCGTCTCTCCGAAAGCAGCAAAGTAAGATTCTGCTCCCGGTTCGCCCTGCGTTCCGGCTTTGTGCAGACTCTAAATAAAGGAGGATTATACAATGGCAAAGGTTAAGGTTAAAACTCATTCAGGCGCTAAGAAGCGTTTTAAGGTTACAGGAAGCGGCAAGGTTAAGTACCAGCACACCAATAAGAGACACAGACTTACTCAGAAGGATACAAAGCGCAAGAGAATTGCTCGTAATGCAGGAGTTGCTGACTGCACAAACGCTCCTACAATCAAGAAGCTCGTTCCTTATATGTAATCGTTTTCCCGTAATTTTATTTTTGGAGGTATAAGACTATGGCACGTATCAAAGGTGCAATGATGACTCGCAAGAGAAGAAATAAAACTCTCAGACTTGCAAAGGGCTACTTCGGTGCTAAGAGCAAGCACTTCAAGATGGCTAAGCAGGCTGTTATGAAGTCCGGCAATTACGCTTACATCGGCAGAAAGCAGAAGAAGAGAAACTTCAGACAGCTCTGGATCACAAGAATCTCTGCTGCTGCTAAGCTCAATGGTATGAATTATTCAACATTCATGAACGGCTGCAAGAAGGCTGGCATTACTCTTAACAGAAAAATGCTCTCTGAAATTGCTATAAATGACGCAGCTGGCTTCACAGCTATCGCAGAAAAGGCTAAGGCTGCTCTTTAATTTTTTATAACAAAACACGCTTTAAAAGCGTGTTTTGTTATATTATACTTGTTAAGCTGGAGGGCAATTTTTTGAACAACAAAAATATCATCACATCTAAGGATAATCCTGTTATAAAGCTGTATCAGAGACTTTCTTCCTCAAAAAAGGACAGACTCCAATACGGCTTGTTTGTGTTGGAGGGACTTCGCATTGTTGAGGACGCTCTCCGTGACAGCTTCGGTGTGGCAGACCTTATCCTTACTGAAAGTGCCGGCGAAAAATTCGGAGAATCCCTTTTTCAGGCTGATTTGAGGAATACAAGAACTATTGTTATTTCAAATGAGCTTGGAAATAAGATCGCTCAGACCACACAGACTCAGGGCGTTTTTGCTGTATGCCGCATACCTCCTCCGGTAAAGCCGGTGTTCCGGGATAACGGCAGATATATCGTCCTTTTCGGACTGCAGGATCCGGGAAATGTGGGCATGATAATCCGTACTGCCGACGCACTCGGTATTGACGGTGTATTTATGTCAGGCAGCTGCGACCTGTACAGCCCGAAGGTCATACGCTCTACAATGGGTTCAGTGTTCAGGACGAATATTTTTATCGAAAACGATGCAGATGCACTTTTTGCCATGTTTGCTGAAAATGGCGTGGAAACCTGCGCTTCTGTTATCGACAGCGACGCTCAGAAAATTACAGACTGCTCCTTTAATGGCAGACAGGCTGTTCTTATCGGAAACGAGGGAAATGGTCTGCCGCCTGAAATTTCTGAACGATGCGGAAAAAGAATCACTATCCCTATGTGCGGCAGCATTAATTCTCTTAATGCTGCAATGGCGGCAGGTATTATTATGTGGGAGCTTGCAAAAAATCAGTCCAGATAGACTGTGGTGTGCATCTCCCTTTATCCGGCAGTGTGTTATCTGCCATAATTTTCCGGTATGCAGAAAGCATCGGTCACTTGAACGGAGGCGTTTACTTTGAACCATACAAAATACTGGCTCTGGCTTACAATGGTCTTTGGCGTTGGCAGCCGCCGTATCTGGGAGGCAATGCGCTTTTTTGAAACTGCCGCTGAGGCGTATAAGGAGCTTTGTTCGGGTACTCTAAATGCAAGGCTGACTCCCGATGAAATCAGTAATATAAAAAATACCGGACTTGAAAAAGCAGAAGCACTTATCGAAGAATACAGTAAAAAAGGAATATGCACGGCAGGCTGTTCTGACAGCGAATATCCGGCAAAACTAAGGCATATATTAAATCCACCGGCAGTTATCTACTACAGGGGCAATATATCCTGCCTTTCCGGTGCAAGAACTGTTACCGCTGTGGGAGCACGTCAGGCTTCGGACTACAGCATAGGAGCGGCTTCGAGGATATGCGGTGAGCTTGCGGCAAAGGGCGTTGTCATAGTCAGCGGCTTTGCAGTGGGTATAGACATTACCGCTCACCTTGCAGCGGCTTCAAATAACCGTCCTACCGTATGTGTACTTGGCTGCGGAGCTGATGTGGACTATCCTAAGGAAAATATCCGTCACAGGGAGCTTATCCTGCAAAACGGCGGAGTATTTATATCGGAGTTTCCTCCCGGAACATCGCCGTATCCGGGCAATTTCCCCAAAAGGAACAGAATACTTGCCGCTCTCGGCAATGCTGTTATCGTCTTTGAAGCGGCAATAAAAAGCGGCTCACTTATTACTGCCGGAATGGCGGCTGAACAGGGCAAGGATGTATTCTGTCTGCCGCCGGCTGATATTTTCAGCGGAAGATTTGCCGGAAATATAGCCTTTTTACGTGACGGAGCCTATCCGCTTTATTCATCGGCAGACGTTATGGACTGTTTCAGGATAGGCGGTTCAAATGATATGCTTAACCGAAGTGAAATGCTTTCTGATATAAGTAAATTTGGTGTTGGCGAGCTGAAATATGCTCCGAAAAAAAGGACAAACAGCGGAAAGACAAAAAGTAAACCTGAAAAAACAAATACAGATAAAAAAATTGACATAGAAAAGCATACGCCGTCTGTTCCTGACGGCAATGCTCCGGCAGCCGGTGACGCTGAGCCTGTATCACAGAAGCCTGTCCTTGAGGGCTTCAACAGTATTCAGGAGAAGATTATTGACCTGCTTAAAGAGGAAAATCAGCTTGTTGACGTGATTTCCGCACGACTTGGAATGAACGCTGATGACGTTATGCTTGAGCTTATGGAGCTTGAACTTACAGGAGCTGTTGAGTCGCTGCCGGGAAATATTTATAAAATTTCAGACCGACTGTAAAAATAAAGATATACAGAGGCGGGGTGTCAGGACACAGAGAAAACCGGTCATTATAATTTGAACTGTACCGGTCAGCTGCGGCAGTTAAGCTTTGCCGCTCTCACTGAACCTGCTTGTTTCAGCGGTCTTAGTAGTATGAGGTGGAATCAGGAATGTCAGATTTAGTAATAGTTGAGTCGCCTGCAAAGGCCAAAACAATACAGAAGTATCTCGGCACAGGGTATGAGGTTATCGCTTCAATGGGCCATATCCGGGATTTGCCCAAGTCAAAGCTGGGAGTGGATACGGATAATAACTTTCAGCCCCAGTATATCGACATGAAAGGCAAGGAGGACGTTATCAAGGATCTGAAAAAACGTGCAAAAAAATGCGGAAAGGTTTACCTCGCAACCGACCCTGACCGTGAGGGAGAGGCTATTTCATGGCATATTGCTCAGATGCTCAATCTGGACATGAACGCCAACAATCGTGTTGCTTTTAACGAAATTACAAAAAGCGGCGTGCAGTCCGGCATGAGCAATCCACATAAAATTGATGTTGACCTTGTAAACGCTCAGCAGGCAAGAAGAATTCTTGACAGACTTGTGGGCTATAAGCTCAGTCCATTTCTGTGGAAAAAAGTCAAACGCGGTCTTTCCGCCGGCAGAGTTCAGTCAGTTGCAGTAAGACTTGTTGTGGACAGGGAAAATGAGATACGCAAATTTGTTCCGAAGGAATACTGGTCAATTGACGCTAAATTTACAGCTCCCGGTTCAAGAAAGGTTTTTGAAGCTGCCCTTGTGACCGTTGACGGAAAAAAGCTTGAAATCCCCAATCAGGCAGAGGCTGACAATCTCCTTGCACGTCTGGAGGGAGCGGAATATACTGTAAAATCAGTAAGAAAACGTGTTACAAAGAAACAGCCTGCACCGCCGTTTATAACCTCCACGCTTCAGCAGGAGGCTTCACGTAAGCTGGGATTCAGTGCAAAACGAACCATGAAGGCTGCGCAGGAGCTTTATGAGGGCGTTGACATTGAGGGAATCGGTGCAGTTGGTCTTATCACCTACATGAGAACCGACAGCCTGAGAATCTCTGATGAAGCAAAGGCTGCCGCTGCTAAATATATCGAGACTGTCTACGGCAAGGAGTATCTTCCCCCTGAGCCGAGAAGCTTCAAGTCAAAAAGCAATGCTCAGGACGCTCACGAAGCTATCAGACCGTCTATGCCCGATTACTCTCCGGAGCGTGTAAAGTCCAGTCTCACAAGCGACCAGTTCAAGCTTTATAAGCTTATATGGGAGAGATTTATTGCAAGTCAGATGGCTAACGCTCTGCTTGATACTGTTTCCGTTGACATTGAAGCCTCCGGCTGCATTTTCAGAGCCTCCGGATATTCAGTGAAGTTTGACGGATTTACTGTTCTTTATGTGGAATCAGCTGATTCTGCTGAGGAAAACAAGAAAATGCTGCCGCCCCTTGCCGAAAAGGATAAGCTGAAGCTGAAATCTATCGGCGGAAACCAGCACTTCACCCAGCCTCCTGCACGCTATACCGAAGCTTCGCTTATTAAGGCACTGGAGGAAAACGGCATAGGCAGACCAAGTACCTACGCTCCTACCATTACGACCATAACCGCCCGTCAGTACGTGGAGCATGAGGGTAAACAGCTCAAGCCTACTAATCTCGGGGAAGTTATCACGGAGCTGATGAAAGAGCATTTCAAGAATATAGTTGACGCCCGTTTTACCGCTAAAATGGAATCAGACCTTGATGAGGTGGAACAGGGCGAAAAGGACTGGGTAGCCGCTCTCCATGAATTTTATGACGACTTCTCAAAAACACTTGAAAAGGCTGAAACAGCTATGGAGGGCAAGCGTGTAAAGGTTCCGGACGAGGAAACTGACGTTGTCTGCGAGCTTTGCGGCAGAAAAATGGTAATAAAGTACAGCAGGTACGGAAAGTTTCTTGCCTGTCCCGGATTTCCGGAATGCAAAAATACCAAGAAAATTGTTACTGAGACTGAGGGCAGCTGTCCTTTGTGCGGAAAGAAAATGCTGCTGAAAAAGTCCAAAAAGGGCAGAAGCTTCTATGGCTGCGAGGGGTATCCCGACTGCAATTTCATGACATGGAATGTGCCCTCAAATGAAAAATGTCCCCAGTGCGGCAGTTCCCTTTTTGTAAAGGGCGGCAAGTCAGGAAAGCTTGTCTGCGAAAAGCCCGACTGCGGATACGAAAGAGAGCTGAAAAAATGAGCACAGTTGTCAGCGTTATAGGCGCAGGTCTTGCAGGCTGCGAGGCTGCATGGAAACTTGCACAGGAGGGAATCAATGTCAGGCTTTACGAGATGAAGCCGGAAAAGTTCTCTCCGGCACACAGCTACAGCGGCTTTGCGGAGCTTGTCTGCTCCAATTCCCTGAAAGCGGCACGGCTTGAATCAGCTGCCGGTCTGCTTAAATATGAAATGGAGATGCTGGGTTCTGTCACAGTTCCCTGCGCTAAGGAAAATTCTGTTGAAGCAGGAGGTGCTCTTGCTGTTGACAGGGAGAAATTCTCCGACAGCGTAACTGCTGAGATAAGGAGCAATCCCCTTATCGAAGTGGTTCAGCAGGAGGTGACAGAGCTGCCCGACGGGATAGTCATCATTGCTACAGGACCTCTTACCTCCGGAGAAATGGCTGAAAGGATAAGGGAGCTTTGCGGCGAGGGACTGAGCTTTTACGACGCTGCTGCTCCTGTTGTGGAGTTTGACAGCCTTGACATGGACAAGGTTTTCTTCGCTTCACGCTATGATCGTGGTGATGCGGACTATATAAACTGTCCAATGAACAAGGAGGAGTACCTTGCTTTTTATGAGAGCCTTGTTTCTGCGGAGAGAGTTCAGCTCCGTGACTTTGAAACTCACCCGTTCAGCGTATACGAGGGCTGTATGCCTGTTGAGGTGCTTGCTTCCCGTGGAGTTGATACCATGCGCTTCGGACCTCTTAAACCTGTGGGGATAACTGATAAGCGCACAGGAAAACGCCCCTATGCAGTAGTCCAGCTTCGCAGAGAAAATCGTGAGGGTACACTTTTCAATCTTGTGGGATTCCAGACAAACCTGAAATTCGGTGAGCAGAAAAGAGTCTTTTCCATGATTCCGGGACTGGAAAATGCCGTATTTATGCGTTACGGAGTTATGCACCGCAATACCTTTATAAATAGTCCTGAGCTTCTTAACCCTGATTTTTCCATGAAAAATCGTCCTGAGATATACTTTGCAGGACAAATTACCGGTGTGGAGGGATATATGGAATCGGCTGCAAGCGGAATCATAGCCGGAATAGCAGCTGCACGGAAAATCAAAGGACTTGCTCCTCTTGAACTTCCGCCGGAAACTATGACAGGAGCACTCAGCCGTTATATCAGCGACAGCTTTAACAGCGGAAAATTCCAGCCAATGGGTGCTAATATGGGTATTCTTCCCGATATAGGCAGACGTATCAGGGATAAAAAGGAAAGATATGCCGCCTATTCACAGCGGGCTGTTGAAGCACTCAGACATGAAATGGAGAGAATCGGTTATGATAATAATTGTTGACGCATTCGGAGGAGATAACGCACCGCTGGAGGTCCTTAAAGGCTGTCAGGAGGCAGTCGCTAAGCTGGGAGTAAATATAATCCTTACCGGCAGCAGTCAGAAGCTCAAGGACTGTGCATCAGCAAACGAAATCAGCCTTGACGGAATGGAAATTGAGCATACTGATGATGTTTTTGATATTCATGAAGAGCCTAAGGAGATAATCAAGTCAGGTAAGAATACTTCAATGGCACTGGGACTGAAGCTCCTTGCCGACGGCAGGGGGGACGCTTTTGTTTCAGCCGGAAGTACCGGCGCTCTCGTTATGGGAGCAACCTTTATCGTCAAGCGTATCAAAGGCATTAAGCGAATTGCTCCGTCACCTGTTCTTCCGGCTGATAAGGGCAGCTTTCTCCTTACTGACGCCGGTGCAAATACGGAATGCCGCCCTGAAATGCTTGTGCAGTTTGCTGTAATGGGCAGTGCCTACATGGAAAAGGTAATGGGAATAGATAAGCCTAAGGTGGGACTTCTCAACATCGGAGCTGAGGACTCAAAGGGCAGAGAGCTTGAAATTGAAACATATAAGCTTCTGCAGCAGTCCGGACTTAATTTTATCGGCAATATAGAGGCAAGAGAGCTGCCGAAGGGAGAATGCCACGTTGTTGTTACAGACGGCTTTACAGGAAATATTGCATTAAAGCTCTATGAGGGAATGGGCTCGTTTTTCAGCAAAAAGATGAAATGGATATTTTCAGGTGCAGGCACGCTGGGAGCACTGTTTTCACTGAGCAAGATAAAGCTCCTGAAAAAGCAGATGGACTATAAGGAAGTCGGCGGTTCGGCACTTTTAGGCGTAAAGAAGCCAGTCATCAAGGCGCACGGAAGCTCCGATGCAAAGGCTTTTTACAATGCTGTCCGGCAGGCTGCAAAATGCGTTGAGGGAAATGTTGCAGGCGAAATTGAAAAATATGTCAGCACTATGGCAGCAGTCTCAAAGGAGTGAAAAATTTTGGAAAGCATCGAAAAATTCGAGAAAATTATTGGTTATACATTTAAAAATAAAAAGCTCATTTATCAGGCATTGTCTCATTCCTCCTATGCAAACGAACGGAAAATTCCCGGAGGAAGCAACGAGAGACTTGAATTTCTCGGAGACAGCGTTCTGTCTATCGTAGTCTCTGACTACCTTTACAGACACCTTACCCATATCGCCGAAGGTGAGCTTACAAAGCTGAGAGCATCTCTTGTGTGTGAGAAGTCGCTTTACGTTTTTGCTCAGAAAATCAATCTCGGCAATTATCTGATGCTTGGCAGGGGAGAGGAAAATACCGGCGGCAGAGAGCGCCCCTCCATTCTTGCGGACGCTTTTGAAGCCGTGATCGCCGCAATCTACCTTGACGGCGGACTTGAAGCGGCTTCACGCCATATTCTCCGTTTTCTGCCGGAGGATATACAGCATCAGAAAAAGCCGGCATTCAACGATTTCAAGACCATTCTGCAGGAGGTCGTTCAGAAAAATCCTGAGGAAAAGGTTGACTATATCCTTGCCGGAGAGGAAGGTCCTGACCACAACAAGCGCTTTGTTGTAGAGGTATGCCTTAACTCCAATGTTATCGGAAAAGGTAAGGGCAGAAGCAAAAAAGAAGCTGAACAGCTTGCGGCTAAAGAAGCGCTGGAGCTTATGGGCTATGCGACACAGTAATATATCAATTTTTGTGCCACATATCGGCTGTCCCAATATGTGCAGCTTCTGCAATCAGCATACTATAAGCGGTACGCAGAAAGCTCCGGACGGCGGCGAAGTCAGGGCAATATGCGAAAAGGCACTGTCAGAGGCAAAATCTCCGGAAAATGCTGAAATTGCCTTTTTCGGCGGCAGCTTTACGGCTGTTCCACGTAATTATATGGTGGAGCTTCTTGAAGCGGCACAGGACTTTATAGGCGAGGGAAAATTCTCCGGTATCCGCATTTCCACCCGTCCGGACTGCATTGACAGGGATATTCTGGAGCTGCTGAAAAGGTATCATGTTACTTCAATAGAGCTTGGTGCGCAGTCAATGTCCGACATTGTTCTCAAAGCAAATGACAGAGGTCATACTGCTGCTGATGTGGAAAATGCAGTCCGCCTTATACGTGAAGCCGGATTTGAGCTTGGTTTGCAGATGATGATAGGTCTGTACAAAAGCTCACCAGCAGACGAGCTTGCAACTGTTGATGCGTTTAAAAGACTTAATCCGGATACAGTAAGAATTTATCCGGTGGTAATACTGAAAGGTACCAGGCTTGCTGAGCTTTACCGCTCCGGTGAGTATCAGCCTTTTTCTTTTGACGAAGCAGTTGAGCTTTCATGGACAGCACTGCTTTCCTTTGAAACTGCCGGTATAAGAGTAATTAAATGCGGACTTCATGCCAGCGAGTTTGTGGAGAACGACATGGTCGGCGGATTTTATCATCCGGCGTTCCGTGAAATATGCGAAAACAGGATATACAGGGCAGGAATGGAGCAGATTATTGCCAATGAAGCTCCTCAGAACGGAGAGTATGTCTTTCTTGTGAATCCGTCCTGTATAAGCAAGGCTGTGGGGCAGAACAGGTGTAATATCGATTATTTCAGGCAGTCAGGTCTGACTGTGAGAGTTATGGGAGATAAAAGTGTACCCAA